>CANRGB010000011.1 GCA_947630005.1 uncultured Lachnospiraceae bacterium | reverse complement strand
TAAATCTCATTCGAGGCAAGCAGTTCGTCGTGGGTTCCAAAGCCGTGGATCTCGCCTTCCTCCATGACAATGATGCGGTCCGCATCCTGCACGCTGGAGATACGCTGCGCGATGATCAGCTTCGTGGTGTTCGGGATGTCCTCGCGGAACGCTCTGCGGATCCTGGCATCTGTCGCCGTATCCACGGCGCTCGTGCTGTCGTCGAGGATCAGGATCTTCGGTTTTTTCAGGAGCGCGCGGGCAATGCACAGACGCTGCTTCTGGCCGCCGGAGACATTGCTTCCGCCCTGTTCTATGTAGGTGTTGTAGCCGTCCGGAAACGCGCGGATGAAATCGTCGGCGCAGGCAAGACGGCAGGCCTCCTGACATTCCTCGTCCGTGGCGTCTTTATTGCCCCAGCGGAGGTTGTCATAGATCGTGCCCGAAAACAGAACGTTGTTCTGCAGAACGACCGACACCTGGTTGCGCAGCGCTTCCATGTCGTAATCGCGGACATCGCGGCCGCCGACCAGGATCTCCCCGGAGGAAACATCGTAGAGACGGCTGATCAGGTTGACAAGGCTCGTCTTTGCACTTCCGGTACCGCCGATAATGCCGATCGTCTCACCGGAATGGATGTCGAGATTGATATCCTTCAGCACATATTCCTGACTGTCCTTGTGATAGGAAAAATTCACATGCTTAAACGCGATGCTTCCGTCCGCAACTTCCTCGAGCGGATGCTCCGGATTCTGCAGGTCGCTCGTCTCGTTGAGCACTTCGCTGATACGCTCGATGCTCGCCGTACTCATGGAAATCATGACGAAGACCATCGACAGCATCATCAGGCTCATCAGGATATTCATACAGTAAGCAAGAAGGCTCATCATCTCGCCGGTTGTGAGAGAGCCGACGACGATCATCTTTGCGCCGATCCAGCTGATCAGGATGATGCAGGTGTAGACCGTGAACTGCATCAGCGGCGCGTTGAAAATGACATTGTGCTCCGCTTTTACAAAAATGTGGTAGATATTCTGGCTTGCCGTTTTGAACTTCTCCGTCTCGTGATCCTCACGCACGTACGCTTTGACGACGCGGATTGCGGAGACGTTCTCCTGAATGGAAGCGTTCAGCTCATCATATTTCGGGAAAGCCATCCGGAAATACCGGGTTGCGTGCCGGATGATAAAAAACAGGATGATCCCGAGAAAGATGACCGCAACCAGATAGATCGAGGACAGCCGCGCGTTGATGGAGAACGCCATGAACAGCGCGCAGAGCATGCTGGCCGGCGAGCGCATCATCATGCGCAGCACCATCTGGTACGCGTTCTGCAGGTTGGTTACGTCCGTCGTCAGACGGGTGACAAGACCTGCCGTGCTGAACTTGTCGATATTGGCGAATGAGAATGTCTGGATGTGATTGAACATCGTCTCGCGCAGATTTCGGGCAAAACCCGCCGAGGCTTTCGCTCCATAGCGCGCGCCGCCCAGTCCCCCGATCAGGCCGATGGCAGCGGCGACGAGCATAAGACCGCCCACCTTGTAGATGTGCCCGATGTCGCCGGCGTTGACACCGTCGTCGATGATCGACGCCATCAGAAGAGGGATCAACATTTCCATGACCACTTCAAGCAGCATAAACAAAGGTGTGGCAATGGAAGCCCATTTGTATTCTTTGACTTCCTTCAATAGTGTCCGAACCATGTTTTTCCTCCTTTTTTCGTGTTTGTTTTATACGGAAACCTGTTTCTGAAAAGTTAATTCCTGAAATTTCATAACAGGTGTTCGTATCCCATCTATTTCTCTTCACACAAAATACCCCAAGCCTTGTCTCTTCCCTTATAGTGGGAGGACTACTGCTAGGGGTATGTTTATCGCGTAACTGATGTTACTTCCTTAACCATACTACGAAAGACTTTGGAAGTCAACCATTGTGAACAAAAATTCACAATTCTTTTTTCAAAGATAATAACAAAAGAACAACCGTGTTACAGGGTGTGTTGACCTCATTCTTATATCATGGTTTTTGGCCTGTTTCTCATAGCATTGCTTACATTCGTATTTACGTTTTGTAAGTGATTATACATAGCAAAACCACCCTGATACTTTGACCGGTGAACGGGTGGCTTTGCTGCTAATCTAAAGGTCAACTCCTTGTGGGCGGTTGTTCTTTTACGCGGGTAATGAGCCAATGGACATGTTTACATGTCCGTTTGGCGAATGCCGCGATAACGAGCGAAATTCGCGCAGCGTATTTTGCTCGTTGATTTTGTTATTATAACATATCTGAAAGGAAGCTTCAAGTCTCTTTTTGTCTTAATTAATTATTTCTGCCCCAGTTTAGTCCCGCAAACCATGGAAACGTCAGCGGCCACACAGCCCCGGCAAAGAAGACGACCAGAGAATACCGGATCGTAGTCGCCATATAGACCGGAAAAACAGCCTGCAGCGGTGCTTTGAGTCCGGTCATGATCGCGAGCACAAAGAGCAGTCCAAGGCCGGTTTTGAGGACCTGTGCCTGCCAGGGAGCTTCCACTTCAAAGTGGATGTAGCGGTCGTCCAGCGCTTTTGCCGCGGCAAGTCCTGCAATACAGCCGATCAGTTTGTAGGAGTTTTTGACTCCGCTGGAAAGATTCGCCAGATCGACATCTGCCGGGAACGGATAGAACGTGACAAAAGCCCAGTAGAGCAGGGCAATCGCCATGGAAACGGCCAGAACGATCCACAGGAACCATGGATTCTTCTCATTTTTCAGCACAAGCGGACGAATCGTCACCGCAAGAAACAGGGCAATGACAAAGGATACGCTCACGTCCAGCGGTGTGTGGCAGCCCAGATACATGCGCGAAAACGGAACCAGGATCATCAAGGCGACGGCGGCGATGCGCACGCAGAGCACTCCGGAAAAACGCCGGGAGGCAGACTGTACAGCCGCAGACCGCAGAGAATTATCTGGTGCGGAAGAAGTTCGCCTTGAGAATCCTGATATGGTCATCAGCAGGACGCAGGCCGTGGTGCCAACAATATTCTGTGTGTGGCCGGAAGGGAACGAATAGCCGGTCGCTGCCGGACGCGCGCTCTCTACGACGGTAAAATCCGGGTCGAGAATCCAGGGACGTGGAATCCGAAACCAGAGCTTCAAAAACTGATTGATTGTGCTCCCCAGGAAGCCGACAATCATAACGTAGTATCCGTCGCGCTTGGAAACGCACCAGAAAATGGTGACTGCCACAGCAATGAAGAAAACTTCACTGCCGCAGTAAGTGATCAGGGACATGAACGCCGTCACAAGAGGCGTACGCATACTTTCCAGAAAACGTAGAAAATTCATGAAATTACCTCTTTATCCAGGAACCTGGTTAGTCTTCAAAGATAATAAACGGCAAGTTACAGATGAAGAAAACTGTTTTGAAAAAACTTCACGTTCTTTGCTTCGCAGATAATTTTCCGCTTTAATCTTGTTACATTTGATAAAAGTTCCTTCTTTTGGCAAATCCAGCCGGTCAATCTTATTAATGTCGGTTATAAAACTGCTTTCGTTTCCGTGGAGATCCATGATTATAGTGATCACACTGGATGATTTAAAAAATGCAGATGCAATATCCATTTCTTCATTAAGAAGGGCTCTTAGTACGGCTATACTGCAAGGAGTGACAATCCATTTTTGACCGTAGCGAATATCTGTACAAAGACACAGGTACAAGTTCTTTTTTTCATCAACGCAGGAAAAAAGTATGGGTTCTGTTTCAAAATCATAAAAAATATGTTCCAGGTATAATTTTCCGACCTGTACAACATTATTAAAATATAAATCATTCATTTTCTGCCACCTCTTTAAAATAAATCTGGGGGCTGGATTCATTATATATCCACCAGTCTACATGTGTATCAGTTCTTTCTTCTCGTTCTGAGGTCAGCTGACATGGTCCACAGGTTTTTTCTGTTTCACCTTTTGCAATAAATACTTTTGGATGATGCCTCATGAATAGATTCAAAACATATTCAGCTTCCGAGAATTCTATATTGCAGGAAGTAGAGTATATACCGGGATCATTTAAGTTCATCCTTTTTTGGGAGGAATTAATCCCCGCTGTATTTCTTCATAAGTGCTTATAAAACTTTCCCTGTTAACAGCCCCATATTTAATAACCCTGTATACAGGCTTGTTTTCTTCTTTTGCTTCTTTGGGCAGGATTTCTGTTTCAAAATTTTTCGGAAAACATTCAGGGTATTTTTTCATTTGAATCATCCCGTTTCTATTTATAATTAGAATTATCTCATTTGATGTTTTATTCTATCATGAAATTTGTGAAAAATCAATATTTTTAAGAAAAAGCTGCAAAATCTGCAGAATCCGGCTGCAGCCATAAATTCCATAAAGTAAAACCCACGTTTTTTCATACACTAATACCGGTTCAGAAACAGAACCGGCAGCCGTGGCTTATGCGCGGAATCCTGACGTTTATGCAGGGGGCGCGAACCGCGGCAATCAACAAAAGAAGGAGCATTAACTTATGGAAAATCATGGTCTTGCAATTCCATATATTCCCATGCAGCAGTGGGGACAGATTTATGACACCGCGCAGGCCCTTGCGGAGGGAACCATCTTCCCGGAACTGAACAAGCCTTTTTATATGGCGCCGGAAGGCTGCAATACCACACTCCCGCAGGGCGGAGAACTGGCGGCTTTCTCACAGATCTGCTTTGCGGCGGCTGACGCCCTGCTGTATCTGGATACGCATCCGGGTGATATGCAGGCCAGGGAATATTATGAAAATTGTCTCAAAAAGAAAAAGGAACTTATGGCGGAGGCGGACTGCGGATGCTGCGGTGCCGCGCACTACGACTGGGAGAGTAAGCCTGTTGTATGGGAAGGAGGGAATTGCTGATGTGGACTTATGAGCAGAGATTACAGTACCCGGTAAAGATCACAAAAACATGTCCAAAGACGGCACAGTATATCATGAGCCAGTACGGAGGACCGGACGGGGAGATGGCAGCCTCCATGCGTTATCTGTCGCAGCGGTACTCGATGCCATACAAGCAGGTGAGCGGTCTTCTCACGGATATCGGAACGGAAGAGCTGGCGCACATGGAGATTATCTGCGCGATTGTTTATCAGCTCACGAGAAATCTGACGCCGGAGGAAGCGAAGACGGCCGGCTTCGACGCCTATTATATTGATCACACAAAGGGGATTTGGCCCGCGGCGGCGGCAGGCGTGCCGTTCAACGCCTGCGAATTTCAGTCCAAAGGCGATGCCCTCACCGATCTCGCCGAGGATATGGCGGCGGAACAGAAAGCGAGAACTACCTATGATAATATCCTCCGCGTGGTGACAGATCCTGAAGTCAGGGATCCGATTAAATTTCTGCGCGCAAGGGAAGTCGTGCATTTTCAGAGATTCGGCGAGGCGATGGAACTGACAAAAGATAAAATGAACAGAGAAAATTATTACTATTTTAATCCTGCGATGGACAGGTTCTGACCGCGCGCTCGAAGAGAAAGCAGACGGCAAACGGAAAGCCGGACGGACATTTTTGGAGGATCTTCCGGGGATTTTTAAGAAGACAGAAAATTTTACAAAAACACTTTGAATTTTATAAAACTGCCGTGAAGCACAGGAAAAGCTTTCACGGCGGTTTTTTTGACGCGTTCACGACCTGCAAGGGAGTGAACAGTAACAAACCAGCTGCTGACGCAGCATCTGGACCGCGCGGCGGGCAGGAGGGAAAAGCGTTTCCTGCCCGATTATGCAAAAAGGCCGATTTCTGCTGTTTTTTATGCGTGGAACACATCAGTTTATAAACAATAAAAATAACATAATATTGATATTCCATATTTTTCTTTTTAATCAACACAAGAAATATAAAGTAGTAACCGTAGAACAAAAATCTGGTCTGCAAATTAAAAATTTGCACACCGCAAAATCACGAAAGGAGAAAAACATGGAAACAGTATACGGTTACATCCGTGTCAGCACGAAGGAACAGAACGAGGACAGGCAGTGGATCGCGCTCCGGGAGGTCGTCCCTGTCGAGAAGAACATCTACGTGGACAAGCAGTCAGGCAAAGATTTTAAGAGGCCTTCCTATCAGAAGATGCTGCGGAAAATGAAAAAGGATGATCTGCTGTATGTCAAGAGCATCGACCGGCTGGGACGAAATTACGAGGAGATCCTGGAACAGTGGAGAATCCTCACAAAAGAAAAAGGAGTCGACATCGTGGTGCTGGATATGCCGCTCCTCGATACGAGACGGGGGAAGGATCTGATGGGGACTTTTCTGAGTGATATCGTGCTGCAGATCCTGTCCTTTGTGGCGGAAAATGAGAGGACAAACATCCGTCAGAGACAGGCGGAAGGGATTTCCGCGGCAAAGGCCAGAGGCGTACAGTTCGGAAGGCCGGCCAGTCCGCTTCCGGATGTCTTTGAGTGGGCGTACAAGCAGTGGAAGGCGGATAACATCACGGGAGTCGCGGCGGCCCGTCTGTGCAGGATGCCGCTCTCTACGTTCCGGTACAAGGCGAACGTATACGAACGGACGCTGAAAAAAGAGCATCCGGCAGATTAAAACATCGAATTCAAGGGAGGCGGAAGAACAGGGGTCTTCCGCCTCCCCGTGTGCGCGGGAATCCCTGTTTATCGGATATAGCGGATCCGGACGCTCTCCGTGTTTGTCAGATAGACCATGGAAGCGTAGGTCAGATCGAACTCCAGGATGCTGCCGACGCGGATCTGGTTTTTCACGGCCTCCACATCCAGAACCATGTGGTCGGAGGAAGCTCCGATCACTTCGATTCCTGCCATGCGCGGCTTCAGATCTGACGGATCGCCGCAGTCCGCTCTGCCGATTGCGGCCAGTGCTCTGCGGCGGACGCCGCGGTCCGTGTAGGTCTGTATCCGGCCGAAGGCATCCGCTGTGAGCTCTCCCACGGGAAAGCTCGGTTTATCCTTTACTTCGATCACCTCGGCTTTGAGCGTAAAGACGTCCCTGCAGGCAAAATCCATCTCGCAGCCGGCGAAATGCCCGAGCAGAATGCTCTCTCCCAGCCGCAGCAGATTAATGCCGGCAGGCATGGTATGTTCCATTACCATGTGCAGGGAGGAAGAAGCGCCGCCGCAGACGTATTCCAGCTTCCGCCCGAGCGAGGCCTCCGTCTCCGCGGCCAGGGACAGGAGGGACCGCATTTTTTCGGGAGTTGCTTTTACGGAGCCGTAGCAGGTCAGATTTGTCCCGATGCCGGCCAGTTCAAGGTGCGGCAGTTCGTGTTCCATCCAGAGCGCGGTATCGATCAGTTCCTGTCTGTCCCAGAAGCCTTCGCGCAGATCGCCCAGGTCGGCCATCAGGATCACGCGGTGGCGTTTTTGGTACGGCAGAATTCCGGAACGGAAATTTCCGCCCCTGGCTCCCGGATTTCTGACGGGGCTCTCTTCTTTGCAGGCAGAAGTCTGTCTGTCAAAAACATGTCCGGCCGCTTCATTCAGCGCGGCCAGAACTTCCCGCTCGCTCTGCAGACTGATGTCGGCGAGCGCCGCCGTCTCCTCCAGCTCAGAGAGCATGGGAATGCGGAGCAGCATTAACGGTGTCCGGATTCCGGCTTTTCGGATGCGGGCAAGCTGTTCGATCCGGGAAGAGGCGATGTAGCGGCAGCCGCAGGTTTCGTACAGTTTTACCATTTCCGGATGGGCGGTAAAGCCCTTGACGACTCCGGCGACCTCGATTCCGGAAGCGGCGCAGCGCCCGAGAATTTCCCGGAGATTATGTTCCAGCCGGCCGAGATGGATCTCCAGGACGGGATAGGTCTCTTTGTGCGAGGCTGTCTGTTCTGTCTGTTCCATAGATATTCTCCGTTCCGCCGCCGAACCGGCGGCCAAAATAGTGGTGAGATTCGGATTTCCTGTTATTTTAGGATATTCCGGGCAAAATGGCAACCGGTTCCTTCGGCTGTCAGCCAAAAGATTCCCGTTTTCTGAGACAAAGAATTTTCAGAACGTCCGTTCTTAATAATGTCTTAAGAAAAGTAAGCAGTATCTCTTATTTGTCTTTATAAATCTCATATGCTATAATTCTTCTACGATAAAACGTGGCGCCTGATAATGCTCCGCAGTGCAGAGCGGGACATGGAAGTTTGCGGAGTCTGTGCAGAGGCGTTCAGAGAATGTGCAGAAATGTGCGGAAAGAAGGGAATGTTTATGAAAAGAAGTATGCGGAAAATTTTGAGTATTCTTCTGGTCTGTGTGCTGCTGCTGCCGGGAATGGAGACGGCGGCGGAATCGTATGATTTTGCCCAGGGGACTTTTCCCGACGTATTGTTTCCGGGCGAGAGCCTGAGCGGCATCGCGTCCGGAACGCTGACGGTTGACGGCGTTTTGGCTGACGCGCCGGAAGGCATATGGACGAACAATGAGAGCGGACGGGTATATTCCGTGGCGGCAGACGAGGCGGGCAGCTGTGTCCTTACGGCCTGCGGATATACGCTCACGGTGAAAGGAGGTTCTTCCCGGAGCGGAGACGGATCTTCCTCGGAGAGCCATCAGTCTTCCGCTTCCGAAGGGGGAGACGCGGATGTCGCCTGCTATAAGGCGGGGGATCAGGTCGTGGTCACAGCCGGCAGCCCGGAGGAAGGAATGCAGTTTTCAGGCTGGACGGTGGAGGCCTCAGGTCTGAGCCTGGATGATCCGACCCAGTCCGAACTGACAATCACGATGCCGGAGGAGGCAGTAGTTCTCACCGCCGGATATACCCAGGCGGTCAGCGGTCCGGAGTCCGAGGCCGGAGCTGACAGCCAGCCAGATCCTGTGGATGGGAATTCTCAGGATCCGAACATGGGACTGATGATCGGAAACGGAGCCGACAGCCAGGAAGATCCTGCGGACGGGAATTCCCAGGATCCGAACATGGGACTGACAATCGGAGACGGAGCCGACAGCCAGGAAGATCCTGCGGACGGGAATTCCCAGGATCCAAACATGGGCCTGACGATCGGAGACGGAGCCGACGGGCAGACAGATCCTGCGGACGGGAATTCCCAGGATCCGAACATGGGACTGACGATCGGAGATGGAGCCGATGGTCAGACAGATCCTGCGAATGGAAATTCCCAGGATCCGAACATGGGACTGGCGATCGGAGACGGAAATGACGGCCAATCAGATCCTGCGGACGGGAATTCTCAGAATTTTGATGGTGAATTTTCACTGGATCTCGGGGAAAATTCACAGCCTCCGGAAAACGGGAGTACTGTTTCAGAGATCTGGATTGGAGACCCGGCTTCGGAGCAGACGGAGACATATCAGGTGACGGTGGAATCCGGAGAAGGTACCGGAACCTATGCGCCCGGAGAACTCGTGACGATAACCGCTGAGGACCGGACGGGGGAAGGGGAGACATTCAGCTGGTGGTTTGTATCGAGCCTGAATGCCAGCCCCGAGGATCCCTCATCTTCGGCGACGACGTTTGTGATGCCTGCGGAAGATGTCGCAGTTTCGGCTGTCTATGACACGGCAGGAGGAACCGGGACGGATACGCTGCCTGCGGAAAACGGGACGCAGGAGACAGGAGAGCCCGCGGCGGATACGCTGCCTGCGGAAAACGGGACGCAGGAGACAGGAGAGCCCGCGGCGGATACAATGCCTGCGGAAAATGAGACGCAGGGGACGGAAATGTCAGAGGGAACGCCGCAGACAGAACTGCCTTCGGAGACATCGTCCGAGTCGGAGACAGAGAACCAGACAGAAACAAAGGAGCCGGAGACAGAGTCGGAAACTTCCACGGAGCCGCAGGTCTACAGACTTACGGTTGAAAACGGAGAGGGGAGCGGAGAGTATGAGGCCGGCGCGGTTGTGGCGATCGAGGCAAAAGAGCGGGACGGCATGACGTTTGCCGGATGGGTTTCCTACAATGACAAGGCTGTGATCAGCAGCCCGGCGGAGATGGTGACTACGCTTGTGATGCCGGCGGAGGACGTGACGGTTGCCGCGGATTATGTAACGGCTCAGTATAAGGTCACGCTGGATTACGGAAACGGCGTTCCGACGGAGAACACATACGCTCCGGGAGATACCGTGACGGTAACTGCTCTGGACAGAGAATCGGAAAATCTCCAGTTTGATCACTGGGAAGGAACGCAGGTGATCGCGGGGACGGCCGTGGCGCTTAAGTTTGCCGATCCGACGTCGGCAGTGACGACTTTCGTCATGCCGGAAGGCGAAGTGACGATATCCGCCAGTTATGTGCCGATTCCCACTCTGTACCATGTGACGGTCTCAAACGGACTGCTCAACGGCGCTTATACGGAAATGGACTGTATGGAAGGCGACACTGTTACGGTTGCCGCGAATCCGGGGCCGGAAGGACAGAAGTTCTCCAGATGGGAAGTCAATAAAGGGAAACTGGATCTGGGAGATCAGACGTACAGCAACACCATTACGGTTTCTGTGACGGAGGATATGGATTTCCTGGCGGTCTATGAAGGGATTGAATATAAGGTAACGGTCAACGACGGAACCAGCGATTACAGTACCTGCACGCAGGGGACGACGGTGACGCTCCGGGCGGATGAGGCGCCGGCGGGCATGCTGTTTGACCATTGGGAGGCGGACACGGGAAATATTTCGTTTGCGGATTCCGCGCAGAGTCAGACGACTTTTGTGATGCCGGCGGAGGACGTTGAGGTGAGCGCGTATTACCGCAGGATCCAGTACCAGGTCGCTGTTGAGAACGGAACGAGCGACGCCCAGTATTACTATATGGGCGATCAGGTTACGGTTTCTTCCAGCTATCCGGCAAGCGGAAGAGTGTTCGACAAATGGGTTTCCGACAGCGGAAATGTGAACTTCGCCGACAGCGGCAGATGGCAGACGACGTTTACGATGCCGGCGTCCAATGTGGTAGTGAAAGCTGCGTACACGGACGGCCCCTCGCCTGACGGCAATACGATCCAGAATATCACCCCGGGAGGACAGTATTACACGGGAGATACGATTGAATTTACCGCTTCGGGCGTCGGGATGGATAATACGAACCCGAATCCGGGAGATTACCGGTATCGTCCCGCCAGTTATCAGATCGGAAACGTGACCGGGACCTGGCAGGGTTCTCCGTACTCGGCTTCGATGGCGATCAACGCGGCAGGTGAGTATACGCTGAAAGTCATTTATAATAAGGACGTATACACGGGAAGCAGCTGGAATGCTGACGGAACGGTGGATACGAAATCTGTGACATTCCGGGTGAACAGCGGAAGGACGAGCGTGGAGACAGGCGATGAGACGCCGATCGAGCTGGTCGTGGGAGTTCTGATTGCCTCCGGACTGGTATTTATCGTCCTGCTGGTTCTGTTTTTGAGAAGACGGCGCCGCCGGTAATAACGGCTGCGCAAAATCCTGTCCGCGCCGATATTTTCTGCGGACTGCGGCGCGGAAGGTTCCCGCGGCTCATGAACCGCGGCGTCAAACGTAAAAGCTCTGCGCATAAGGGACGCGGATCCTAAAGGGATTCCGGCTGTTTTCCCTTCCTGCGCATTGCGATATATGGGAGTATTTCTATATAGAAAAAGCGATTGAATCGCAAAGGCAATTGAGCAGGAGGCATTTTTTCCTCCTGCTCGTCTGCGCGGTCCGTATGCGGCAGCAGCAGCTGATTTCCTTATGCGGGCCTGTGCATAAATACAGGCCGACTCTGTCAGATTCAGAGCCGGCCTGTATGCCGTATCAGTGTTTTGCGCCGGGCGGCGTTTGAATTGCGGATTTTCTTTTTATGTTTCGGACCGGTTCAGCAAAGGATAAATTTCCGGATGATCTCGGCGACGCCGTCGTGATTATTGTCCGCTTCCGTGACATAATTTCCATGCTCCCGGATTCCCGGAAAAGCATTGCACATGACGGCTCCGATATGGGCGGCTTCCAGCATGGCAATATCGTTCTGGGCATCGCCGGCCGCAACCGACCGCTCGACCGGGATGCCGAGGAAATCACAGAGCCATCTGACGGCAAAACCTTTGTCGATGCCGCGCGGAACGATCTCAAGAAAATGATCATTGGAGAAAAAGCTGGTCAGTTCGTCGGAATATTTTTCAATGACTTCACTCTGGTACGTGAGAAGCCTGTCATGGTCATTGTAATCGATCGCGAGCAGCTTGTGGGGAGCGTCCCGCAGTTCTGCCGAAGGATCATGCAGGATTTTATAAGGAAGCAGGGCATGAGCGGAATATTTCTGCAGTTCCGGCGTCTCATGACAGGAGAGCACATGTGTGCCGGAGTAGGTCTGGATATGAAGATTCCTCCCGGAAGCTTCTTTGAGCAGAACCAGCGCCGTTTCTATGGAGACGGTTTTTTCATAGATGGTTTCCTGCCGGTACAGATCATAGATCAGACCGCCGTTGTACGTGATCGCGTAGCAGCCGCTGCGGTTCAGTCCCAGCCGCTCCGTCTGTATCCGGGCGCTCGGAAGAGGCCGTCCGGTGGCGGCCACAATCTTATGGCCGGCGGCAAGAGCTGCATCGATAGCTTCCCGGTTTCCGCGGGAAATGGTATTGTCGTCACATAAGAGAGTCCCGTCAAGATCGGTAAATAAAATTCGGGTGTTCATGTCAGCTGTTCCTTTCGTATTTTCAAAAATTATAAGGGCGGTCCTTTGGCTTAAGAACCGCGTTCCTTTACCAGAAGCTCTTCAAGAGCCTCGTCACTTTCACTGATCCATACGTCCTCCTCCTCGGCGGTGAGCCCGAGGTATTCGCGGAGAGTGCGCGGATCGTCGCTGAATCCCCACTTGTCGGTCAGATCAAAAATCTCGTCAAATTCAGTTTCATGCCTCATAAATCGTTCGCGGAATGTCATGAGGAACTCCTTTCTTCCATAATAATATCCCGCAGGGCGGGGCAGTCTGCGGTGTCATGCGCAACATCAGGAAGCCGGATGCTTTCGCGGCGGGTATCAGGAACCGGAGAATCATCGCCGCGTGATGCTTCCGCGCGCAGATTTTCGAGAACGGAATAGGGAATGTGCAGATTCCCATGTCCGGCGCCGATGCGGATATCCGGCTTGTTGGAACCGTGAAAATCAGAACCTCCCCCCGGGAGCAGGTCATATTCATCGGCAATGGACAGGAGATAGTCTTCCTGTTCCTTTGTATGAAGCGAGTAGTAGACCTCAATCCCGATCAGGCCCTCCGCTTTCAGGCGTATGATCAGCAGGCGGAGCTCCCTGTCGGAAAGATGGTACAGCAATGGGTGGGCGAGGATCGGAATGCCGTGATACCGGCGGAGCAGCCTCGTGACCGCAAACGGGCTGACCTTGTCCCGCGGGACGAAATATCTGCAGTCGTCCCCGATGAAGGTCAAAAAAGCCTCCTCTATGCCGGAGACATAGCCGTGCTCTGCCAGATAGCGGGCAAAGTGGGCTCTCGTCCATACCGTTTTCCCGAAGGAGGCAGTCATCTGCTCATAAGAAATGTCGATTCCGTCCTCCGCCATCTTCCGTATCATCCTGAGATTTCTGCGGAAGCGCTCTTCGCGGTAAAAACGGATCTGAGCCGCGAAATCAGGATGTTTAAAATCGGCGTCAAGGCCGATAATATGAATATCTCTGCCAAAGTATTCTGTGGAAAATTCGATGCCGGGAACTACCTCGATCCCGTACCGGGCGGCAGCGGACAGCGCTTCTTCAAGTCCGTCCGTGTTGTCGTGGTCAGTGAGGGCGTAGGCGCGAAGTCCGGCCGCGGCCGCGTGGGCCGTCAGAGCGGAAGGGCTTAATGTGCCGTCCGACTTGCTGGAATGGACATGGAGATCGACCAGAGACATAATGATTCCTCCCGTCGTGCAAAATAAAAAATTGAAAAACAAAAAACTGCAAAACAAAAAACTGCTCTGTGGCTGATTGCTCAGCGACAGAACAGTTAAAAAGCAGTTCGTACGAGAATCGAACTCGTGTTTCCGCCGTGAGAGGGCGGCGTCTTAACCCCTTGACCAACGAACCTTACGCTCGATACTATATCTCATTTGTCAGAAAAAGTCAAGCACTTTTTTTAAGTTTTTTATTTTTAAAAAAAATTGGCGGCTGTGCGGCTGTAATTCCCGCGTTTGCTGTTCTGCGCATAACTTTTTGTCCGCCTCTTGACATATACCCCTGTGGGGTATATAATCAAGAAAAACGAAAAGGGGAAGGCTATGGATAGGGACGCGGACACAGAGAAGATCAGAGAGGAAACTTTGGATGACTGTCCTGCCTGCTCCGGAGGAGAAGCAGGCTGCTGCGGGTGCGGGAGGAAGAAGAAGAGGACGGAGGAAGAATACAAAGATATGATGCACCGTCTGAACCGGATCGAGGGACAGGTACGGGGGATCAGGCGGATGGTGGATGAGGACGCCTACTGCCCGGATATTCTGATCCAGGTGTCCGCGATCCAGGCGGCGCTGAACAGTTTCAATAAGATTCTGCTGGCAAACCATATCCGCACCTGCGTGGCGGAGGATATCCGCGCGGGGAAGGATGAGGTTATCGACGAGTTGGTCCGGACGATGATGAAGCTGATGAAGTGAAGTTGTCATTTGATAGGAAAAAATGCCTCCGCATGTGGCAGACCCGTTTCCGGATTCTGTGCGGGAGCGGATGTTTATGGAAAGAAGGGAAAAATTGTGGAACAGTATCAGGTAACAGGTATGAGCTGCGCGGCGTGCAGCGCGCGCGTGGAAAAGGCAGTCTCGCATGTGCCGGGGGTGACTTCAGTTTCCGTCAGCCTGCTGACGAATTCGATGGGCGTGGAAGGAACCGCTTCCGCGGCGGAGATCATCAGCGCTGTGGAAAAAGCGGGATATCACGCGGCCAGAAAAGGCGAAAACGCCGGATCTGCCGCGGGGAAAGCAGGAAGCGCCGGGAGCGCGGAGGATCTGGAAGACCACGAGACTCCGAAGATGATCCGGAGACTGATCTTTTCGGTCGTATTTTCCGCGGCTCTGATGTACATTTCGATGGGACATATGATGTGGGGCTGGCCGCTTCCCTCGTTTTTTGCGGGAAATATGATGGCGCTTGCGCTTGCGCAGATGCTTCTTGCAATCACGGTGATGGTGATCAATCAGAAGTTTTTTATCAGCGGGTTCCGCGGGCTGATCCACCGCGCCCCGAATATGGATACGCTGGTGTCGCTCGGCTCGGGCGCGGCTTTCGCCTACAGCACGGTGATTCTGTTCCGGATGACGGGCGCTCAGACGAACGGGGATATGGAGCTGGTGCACCAGTATCTGCATGATCTGTATTTTGAGTCGGCGGCAGTGATCCTCGCTTTGATCACAGTCGGAAAGACGCTGGAGGCTTACTCCAAGGGACGCACGACGGATGCGCTGAAGAGTCTGATGAAGCTCGCGCCGAAGAACGCGACGCTTCTGATTGACGGACAGGAACAGGTTGTGCCGATCGAGCAGGTCAAAAAGGGCGATCTCTTTGTGGTGCGTCCCGGTGAGAATATACCGGTGGACGGTATTGTGGTAAAGGGGAGCGGCGCGGTGAATGAGGCGGCTCTGACCGGCGAAAGCATCCCGGTCGACAAGACCGAGGGCGATCAGGTGTCCGCGGCGACGATCAACCAGGAGGGGTTTCTTACCTGTGAGGCGCTGCGCGTGGGCGAGGACACGACGCTTTCCCAGATCATCCAGATGGTCAGCGACGCGGCGGCTACAAAAGCCCCGATCGCGAAAGTCGCCGATAAGGTATCCGGCGTGTTCGTGCCGGTCGTCATCACGATCGCCGTGATCGCCGCGGCCTGCTGGCTGCTTGCCGGCGAG
The DNA here is from genome assembly GCA_947630005.1 of uncultured Lachnospiraceae bacterium. Lineage (GTDB taxonomy): Bacteria > Bacillota > Clostridia > Lachnospirales > Lachnospiraceae > Choladousia. Next base: position 27,137 of record CANRGB010000011.1, on the reverse strand, counting down.
AGCTTTGCGTTTGCGCTGGCGCGCGGCATCTCCGTGCTCGTGATCAGCTGTCCGTGTGCGCTCGGACTTGCGACGCCGGTTGCCATCATGGTAGGAAACGGGATGGGCGCGAAGAACGGTATTCTCTTTAAGAATGCGGTTTCGCTTGAGGAGACCGGCAAGGCGGAGATCGTCGTCTTTGACAAGACGGGGACGATCACGCAGGGTGAGCCGAAGGTGACAGATCTGCTGCCGGCCGAAGGCGTGACGGAAGAGCGGCTGCTCTCTGTCGCGGCGGCATTGGAAGGAAAGAGCGAACACCCGCTCGCAAAGGCGGTGATTGCCTGCGCGGCGGACCGGCAGGTGCGCATTCGTGAGACGGAAGAGTTCCAGGCGGTGCCGGGCAACGGACTTTCCGCTGTTCTGGACGGGAAAAGGATCGCCGGAGGCAAGGCGGAATTTATCCGCGGCTCTGCCGTGATATCGGCTCAGATGCAGCGGCAGGCGGAACAGCTTGCCGGTGAGGGAAAGACTCCTCTGTACTTTACGGAGGGAGACTCGCTGCTTGGCTGCATCGCCGTGGCGGATGTGATCAAGGAGGACAGTCCGCAGGCAATCAGCGAGCTGAAGAAAATGGGAATCCATGTGGTCATGCTGACCGGCGACCATGAGAAGACGGCGCGGGCGATCGGCGCGCAGGCCGGAGTTGACGAAATTATCGCGAATGTACTCCCGTCCGGCAAGGAAGAACAGATCCGCCGTCTGAAAGAGCAGGGAAAGGTGATCATGGTCGGAGACGGCATCAACGACGCCCCCGCGCTGACGCGGGCCGATATCGGAATCGCAATCGGAGCCGGTACGGACGTCGCGGTGGACGCGGCGGATGTCGTTCTTATGAAGAGCAGTCTGGCGGATGTCCCGGCGGCGATCCGCCTAAGCCGCGCGGTTCTGAGAAACATTCACGAAAATTTGTTCTGGGCGTTTATCTACAATACAATCGGCATACCGCTGGCGGCAGGCATCTGGATTCCGATATTCGGATGGAAGCTGAATCCGATGTTCGGAGCGGCGGCGATGGGACTGTCGAGTTTTTGTGTGGTCAGCAATGCGCTGCGTCTGAATCTGTTTGACATTCGTAGCACAAAATATGATAAAGCTGTAAAAAAATCAAAAAAGAAAAAGGAGAGCAAGACAATGGAAAAGACAATGAAAATTGAAGGCATGATGTGCGGACACTGCGAGATGGCAGTAAAGAAAGCGCTTGAGGCAGTTGACGGGGTTACGGAGGCAGTTGTGAGCCATACGGCGGGTACGGCGGTTGTAAAGCTTGCGAAGGCCGTTGACGACGCGGTGCTTGTAAAAGCGGTCGAGGACAAGGATTACAAGGTGAAAGAAGTCGCGTAAGCGGCTGATCTGAGACTTTTCTGTGCATTGTGTGAAGCGCTGCTTCCGGTCATAATCCGAAGGAGAATAAACGCAGATGAAAGGTATTGGATTTAAAATCGTTGGAATTCTGGCGTGTGTGGTCACGATTTTCTTTTTCTTCGTCTTTGCGACAGCCCAGCACAGAGCCGCGCAGGAGGCAGCGCAGGAGCTTGTCTGGGAGACGGAGACAAATATACAGCAGTAGCCCTCATGCCCGCCTTCGCGGCCGTATTTTCATGCGCCTGGCGCTGAAGCGGGAAGCTTTTATAAAACAGCAGATGATTGCTTTCAAATGAAAAAGACAGGCATGCTCCGCATTTGTGGGGCATGTTTCTGTTTGTGCGCAGGCCCGTGTAAGAAAGTCAGCGGCTGACGCAGCATGTGGGCCGCGCAGACGATTTTGTACTGCGAAGCGTTCCTGTGTGCACAGCCTGGAGTGAACAACGGCGATTAAGATTACCGGCTCATGTTTTTCAGCATCTGCTGTATAACTTCGATAAAAATATCCAGTTTTTCCTGAGGTATCTGATCGATCAGTTTTTCTTCTGCCGCAATCAGTTCTCTTTGCAGTTCATTCTGACAGGCGAGCGCCTTATCGGCGACAATAATTTTTTTCAGCCGGCTGTCGGAAGGGTCAGGAACCCTCTGAACCAGCCCGTTTTTCTCCATCCGTTTTAAGAGCTGTGTGGCGGTCGAAGGACGGATGCTGTATTCATTTTCGATATCCTTCTGGTAGACATTGCGGCCCTCAGAGTACTGGGAGATAAGGAACAGGAGCGCAAGGCCTTCTTTTGCGGTAATGTCATGACTGGCAGTGGCATAGATCAGACGTCTGCGGATCAGATTGGACAGTTTGCTGATATAGCGGCCTGCGGAATCAGATAAATTGATTTTATGAGTTGTAGTCATTACAGCACATCTCCATTCTGCTATGAAAGCAAGGACCGTGGGAGTGCCAAAGGCACGGAGCGATCCGAAGAGCTTTCATTCATGATGTTGCCCGCAGCGCGGGCATGGTCGTTTACAGTGAAAATCATTGTATAGAGGATTCAAAAAAATGTCAATTCTCTTTTAATTTCCTTGACATTCCTGAAAGGTAAAGATATTATAAAATTACTTAGTAAACTAAACTTTCATACCGGGCATGCCCGGCAGCACCATGAATAAAAGCTCACGGTTATGCATGGAGACTGGGCTTTTATAATAAATGAAAGGAGATTTTTATGAGTAAGAAAACAAGTGAAGCAATGCCTGGGATTTCCCGGCGTGATTTCCTGAAAGGAACCGCGGCGGGCGCGCTTGGCATAGCCGCGGCGAGTGTCTTTGGGATTCCCGGCGGAAGCAGTGCGTCTGTCGCACACGCTGCGGAAGCGGTCTACACTCCCGGTACATATACTGCCACCGCGGCTGGCATGGGTGAAGTGACTGTGACGATGACTTTCGACGAGACAAGCATCACGGATGTCGTTCTTGATGTGTCGAACGAGACGCCCGATATCGGGCAGGCCGCGGCGGACGAACTGAAGCAGATGATTCTTGACGCGCAGTCTGCGGAGATTGACGGCGTATCCGGGGCGAGCATCACGACAAAGGCAGTCAGAGAAGCTGCCGCGGACTGTATCGCACAGGCAAAGGGCGAGGCTGCCGCTGCGCCCGCAGGAGAAACGGAAGCAGCCGCTTCTGAAGAAGACTGGCTTGGCACGGAACCGGAAATTACGGATGATATGGTGGAAGAAGAGCTTATAGCAGATATTCTTGTGATCGGCTGCGGAGTAGCCGGTGTGGCAGCCTGCAGGAGCGCCGCGGAGGAGGGCGCGTCAGTCATCGCGATCGATAAGGCTTCCGGCCCGCAGTGCCGCAGCGGTGAGTATGCGGTCATCAACGGAAAAGTGCAGGCGAGGTGGGGACGTGATACATGGACGCCGGAACAGATTAATGAGATGGTTGATTTCCATATGAAAGAATCTTGCTACAAAGTAAAACGTGCGATCATCAGCAAATGGGCGAACAATATCGGAGAAGTCTTCGACTGGTGGGTAGAAGCGGATGACCATCTGTACTATGCGGAGGAGACGCGTTCCCCGATACCGGATGAGAATGCGGACGACTTCCTGATTCCGATCTTCCATCCGCTTCCGGAGCATTACGACTGGACAAAAGAGATGTTCCCCTGCTATCCGACTTCCGTTGAATTCAAGCCGAGCCAGGCGGTGACGTTCAACGCGAATATGGAGGCGGCGATTGCTACCGGAAACGTGGATGCGCGTTACGGACACTTTGCGGAGAAACTGATTATGGAAGACGGGCGCTGTGTGGGCGCGTATGTGCGCAACGCCGAGACAGGCTCTTATCTGAAGATCACGGCGGCCAAAGGCGTGATCATGGCTACCGGCGATTATTCCCAGAATGAGGCGATGGTCCGCCATTTCTGCCCGGATGTCATTGAAAATGGTATCGTCCGCATGTTCACAAACGTGGATGTGGAAGGCAACATGACGAATCAGGGCGACGGAATCAAGCTTGGCATGTGGGTCGGAGCGCAGGTACAGCAGGATCATGCGCCGATGATCCACCACATGGGCGGTGGCGCGGATCTTGAAGGCGTCGGCGTTATGGGTAATGCGGGATTCCTGAATCTTGACCTGAACGGGCGCCGCTTTATGAACGAAGATCTTCCGGGGCAGCAGGTCGAGAATCAGATTGAGCTCCAGAAAGGACGTCAGTCCTGGCAGATTTTCGACGCGAACTGGCCGGAACAGCTTCCGTATATGCCGGCCGCACACGGCGGAGCCTGCTATTTTGAGGATTACGCAAGCGCTGAGGAAGGTCCGGCGAATAACCAGACTTACCGGAATTACAAGAGTCCATATCAGCTTGAGGCTGCAATCGCGGATGGCCGCTGTATCAAGGCGGATACGCTTGAAGAACTTGTGGAGAAGATTTATCCGGACGATGAACAGGCGCAGAAGACGGCGCTTGCCTCTATCCAGCGCTATAATGAGCTTGCGGAGAAGGGTGTGGATGAAGATTTCGGAAAAGTATCTTCCCGCCTGTGGCCTCTGAACAAGGCGCCGTACTATGCGGATAAATTCGAGTGTGCGCTGCTGCTTGTCATCACGAGCGGCCTTGAGTCAGATGAAGACTGCCATACCTTTGATGCCAATCGAAATGTGATACCAGGTCTCTATGTGGCGGGCAACATTCAGGGCAGCCGCTTTGCGGCGGAATACCCGATCACCCTGAAGGGAGTCTCTCATTCCATGGCCATGTATTATGGTTATGTGGCGGCAAAGAACGCGATTCAGGGAGTCTGATCTGCACCGCGTATAGGGTAAATTTCCGTGCCCATTCTGTGGACATTTCCATGGATGAAAGAAAATTGTTGTAAAAATTTTGGAAGGGGCTGTTGACCTTGATGCAGCCACATGATTCCATACCGTACAATCCTGACATTGCCAACGTATTTTACAGAGCGGGATATATAGAAACCTGGGGACAGGGGATTCAGAAGATATGTGATGAATGCATAGCGCTGGGTGCAGAGTTTCCCAGATACGAGATACTGGGAACTGGTATCAGAGTGTATTTTCCGGCACTCAAGAGTGCCCTCATAGGTCAGCCTGAAACTCCAAACCGACAGAATGTCGGAAAGGATGTCGGTTTAGATGTCGGTTTGGCGGAAAAGATTATAGAGTTGATCTCAGACAATTCAGACAATAGTATAAATTGACGGAAAGCGAGAGGGAGATGCTCCAAAAAAGAGCGTCTCCCTTTTAAAATTTCTGATTATGATTAAAATTTTACAGGAGGCCGCACATCCGGCTGTGTCGGATCGTTAAACAGAGTGAAAGGAGGTTTCAGCCAGGTGGCCATGGATTTACGTGAGCAGTACGATAAAATCTACCGCTACTGCTATTTCAGACTGAACCATAGGGAAACGGCGGAAGATGTCACCCAGGAGACGTTTCTGCGGTATTTTGACAGCGCCCGGTACCTGGAACGGGGAAAATCTCTGGAATATCTCTACACGATTGCCCGTAATCTCTGTATCGATGAATTTCGGAGACGATCATCGCAGACAGCGGAAATATGGAATAATGCGGCCGTACAGAAATCAGAAGTGCAGAATGACGCGGCCGTGCAGGCATCGGATATGCCGGATGACGTGGCTATGGAAGATGAGACGCTTACCCGCATATCCATAAAAAGAGCCTTGCGCAGGCTGGATGGGGAAAGCCAGGAACTGCTGCTTCTGCGCTATGTGAATGAGGTGCCTGTCTCTGTGATCTGCAGTATGATGGGGATTTCAAGGTTTGCGGTGTACCGGAAAATAAAAAACGCGCGAAAACAGTTGAAAGAGCAGCTGAGGGAGGAGGGATTTGAATGAACAGGAAAATGAAAGAAGCGCTGCAGGTGGCGTTTGAAGCGCCGGCTCCCGCGCACAGACAGGATTTTTTCGAGAATATTCCGCAGGAGAGGGTAAATCTGATTTCTTTTATGCTGTCGCAGGCGGGATATATCCGAAAACGGGTGTTTGTGATATCGCTGTTTCCGGTTCTGCTGTCATTGGCGGGAGCCTGTGTTCTGGATTTTGATATGATGTGGATTATTTCTGCTTTTATGCCGTTTCTTGCACTGTCAGCGGTGACGGAGAATTTCCGCTCCGCGGTTTATGGGATGGAGGAACTGGAAATGTCAGCCCGATTTTCTCTGAAAAGCGTTGTGCTGGCACGGATGGGAATTCTGGGGGCGCTGCATCTGGTTTTGTTGTGTCTGCTGATGCCGCTCGCCTGCGTCCACAGTATCTTTACGGTTGCGCAGACCGGCGTGTATCTGCTGATTTCCTATCTGCTGGCTGATGTGACGGGATTATGGATTCTGAGGAATCTGCGTGGAAAAGAAGGCCTGTATGCCTGTATAGGCGCGGCGGTCTGTATCAGCAGTTTCTATTCTCTGCTGCAGGTACGGCTGGTCAGGCTGCTGTACAGGAGCGGTTTTGCGTGGGCGGTTGTGCTGCTGGTTATTTTGCTGATTCTCTGTGTGTCGGAAATGAAGAAAATGGTGAGGCAGACGGAGGAACTGAGATGGAGTTTGCCATGAGCGGAAACTGGCATGGCAGACAGATGAGCTGAGATGGAGCCTGCCATGATCAGAAGCAGACACGGCGGACAGAGGGATTAGGATGGAACTTATTGCAGGGTAAAAATGATGTAGCAGACAAAGGAGTCAGAATAGAACTTATCATAGGAAAAAACAATGCGGAGAACAGGAAATAGCAGGAGATGCATTGGACGGAGGAATTAATAAGATGGAACTTAGTATAGACAGAGTCTCGAAACAATATCGGAATAAGATTGCCGTGGACCGTGTTTCCCTCAGGTTACAGACAGGTGTGTACGGCCTGCTGGGAGCGAACGGAGCGGGAAAGACGACCCTGATGCGTATGATCTGCGGAATATTAAAGCCGACCAGCGGAACAATCGCTTTTAACCACATGGATGTGTCAACGGAAGAATACCGCGCGGTTCTGGGTTACCTTCCTCAGGATTTTGGCTATTATCCGGAATTTAAAGGAACGGATTTTCTGCTTTATATGGCTGCTTTGAAGGGACTGACAAAGCAGCAGGCCAGACAGAAGGTGCTGGAGATGCTGGAACTGGTTTCTCTGGAGAATGACGGGAAACGAAAGATCAAAACGTATTCCGGGGGCATGAAACAGCGTCTTGGTATTGCGCAGGCCTTGCTGAACGATCCGAAGCTTCTTGTTCTGGACGAGCCGACAGCCGGCCTCGATCCGAAGGAGCGCGTACGGTTCCGGAACCTGATCGGGGAGCTGGGGAAGTCCAGGATTGTTCTGCTTTCCACTCACATTGTCTCCGACATTGAGCATATCGCGGATACGGTGCTGATGATGAAAGACGGACAGATGATCTGGCAGGGAAAGTGGGAGGGCGGAGCAGAGGATCTGGAGGACTTTTACCTGCGACAGTTTGAGGAAGAGGGAAGAGGAAGAATTTGAAAATGTCGTATCAGTCTGGGGAGGAAGGAAGATGAAGAATTTAAAGACATTGTATCAGTTTGAATTGAAAAAAATTTTCGGCAGAAAAATTACATGGATAACGGTTGGGATCATGCTGATTCTGACCGCGACGACAGTCTGCAGCCAGCTGCTTGGCACGTATTATATTGACAGAGAAAAGGTGGATTCGAATTACGCGATATTTCAGAGAAGCAGAACGTACGAGAAGGCTTTGAGCGGGCGGCCGGTCGATCAGCGGCTGCTGGAGGAAATGTGGGACGCCTATGGGAAGATACCGGCCGCATCAGAGCATTATGCCGGGACGAAGGAGTACTGGACATACGCCTTTCCCTACAGCGCGATTTTCGGGTTTGTGACAAATGCCTGCGATATGGATGCGGCGGAAGCTCTGAACCGGGAACCGGATGAGACAGAACTGTATGCCGGACGACAGGACATGCTGGAGGATCTCTGGAACAGCGCTTACCTCACAGAAGGGGAAAAGGAATACTGGCGGCAGCAGGAGCTGTCGGTTGAAACTCCTTTTGTGTATGCGTATAAAGAAGGCTGGTGGATGCTGCTCGACGGTCTTTACACAATCGGGATTATGACTTTGCTGACGATTGCCATCTGCCTTTCCGGAGTTTTTCCGGTGGAGCGTGCCAGGAAGACGGATCAGCTGATTTTCAGCAGCCGCTACGGAAAAAGAACGCTTTATCTGGCCAAGATACTTGCCGGGATCAGTTTTGCCGCGGGCATTTCACTGCTTTATACGGCTGCGGCTGCCATTCTGGCTCTGGCGGTTTACGGCTGTGATGGCTTTGGAGCGGCGTTACAGCTGATCTATCCGGATTATTCGGGTTCCATAAGCGTCGGGCAGGCTGTTCTGATCAGTTATGGGCTGCTGCTGGCTGCGGCGGTTCTTGCGGGAGCTTTTGTCATGGTTCTGTCGGAAATTCTGAAGAACGCGGTCGGAACGCTTGCGGTGATCAGCGGCGTCATCATTCTGTCCATGTTTGTGAACATACCGGTTCATCTTCGAGTGCTGGCGCAGATCTGGAATTATCTTCCCAGCGTGTTTCTTTCCCTGTGGAATATATTTGACTGTCGGCTGGTACCCTTTGCGGGAACGTATCTCACAAACACGCAGTTTGTCCCTGTCCTGTATCTGGGAATGGTGGGATTGCTGCTGACCGCAGGCTTTAAGATATATCAAAGATATTAGAAGAGGATTTTCAATAATCGCGTTTTTTGCTGAGGGGCAGCTCAAAAGAGCAGGTTGACAGGTATAAGCGGAAATGATAAAGTTTTGTTCAAAAGGCCGGGAGACATTCGCATGATTCGTTCTGGGATGTCCGCTGAAACAGAAGGGAAAAGAATGCAGGAGAAATATACAATAACTGGAATATATGAAGACGATTTTGGGTGTGAGGAAAGAAGCAGCGATTATGAACCTATGGTAATCGTAACGATGCGGACACGCGAAGGAGAAGAATGTTCTGTAAAGCAGCCGGATGCCTGGATGTACGGGCAGGAGATCGGGGAAGGCGATGAGGTGTTTTTTGCGGAAGGAAAGCTGCGGAAAGCTGAAATGAAAGGTCGGTGATGATTTTTCTTTCGGCAGAAAGCTGAAGAAAACTGAGAGGAAAGAATGGTTTTAACCGGGAGTTGAATTTCGTACCGGAAAAAGGAGGATTCAGAGGCTGATGATGTGGTTTTTTATTTTTGTGGGCATGGCTGTGGCGGCTCTGGCCGTCCTGATCTTTCTGGTCAGCCGGTTTGGCAGATTTGCTTTTGTGAACCGCATTGCTGGGGACAGAAAGTGGCTGCGGATTCTGGTATCTGCGCTGCTGACGGCCGGTATGACGGCAGCTTTCTGGCTTTTATTTGATACGATCAACATGGTGATCATCCTTGTGCATCTTGGAGTTATCTGGGCGGTCTGCGACGGACTTTGCTATCTGGCAGGGCGCGGAAGCGGCCGCCGTCCGGAAACCGATGAGCGGGAAACCAGAACTCCGGAGCGTGAGAGCGGAAACAGGGACGGCAGTTGTTTCGGGCGCGAAACCGGAGAGCGGGAAATCAGAAGTCCGGAGAGCGGGACTGAAAACGAGGGAAGCCGCTGCCTGGGACACGCAGCCGGAAACAGGAACGGCTGTTATTACGCGGGGATTCTGGCGCTTGGAATTACGGCGGTATATCTCGGATGCGGCTGGTATCTGGCGCACCACGTATGGGAGAAGGATTACGTGATCGCCGCGGAAAAGGATGTGGATGATCTGCGTATCGCGATGTTCGCGGATTCTCATGTCGGGACGACATTTCACGGAGACGGCTTTGCGCGGGAGATTGCCCGGATACAGGAGACGAATCCGGATGTGGTGCTGATCGTGGGAGATTATGTCGACGACGATACCACGAAGGAGGACATGGAGGAAAGCTGCGCGGCGCTGGGAACCTTACAGACCACGTACGGCGTATACTTTGCGTTTGGGAATCATGACAAAGGCTATTATGGAAACGAATACCGCGGCTACAGCGGCGCGGATCTGGTGGAGGAGCTTGAGAAAAACGGGGTGCGCGTTCTGCAGGACGAAACAGTGACGCTGGGTGATGATTTTTACCTGATCGGGAGGCAGGACCGCTCGGAGGAACGGCATGGAAGTTCCCGCGCGTCCATGGAGGAGCTGATGCGTGAGCTGGATCCGGAGAAATTTTCCATTGTGATGGATCATCAGCCGCAGGATTATGCGGCGCAGGAGGCGGCGCACGCGGATCTGGTTCTTTCAGGGCACACGCATGCGGGGCAGTTTTTTCCGATCAATAATCTGGGTGAGTGGACACGGATAAATGACAGGACCTACGGATATACAAAAAAGGGAGATACGAATTTTATTGTCACCTCCGGAATATCCGACTGGGCGATCAAATTTAAGACGGGCTGCAGATCAGAATTTGTCATAATAGACGTAAAAGGGAAGGTATGACCGATATTTTCCTGTCCAAAACCGTGGCAGAGTTTTCCGATATGTTAAGAAAAGTGAGGGCAGGAGGGAAGAAACCTCCTGCCCGATCAGGTTATTCTATGATTCGTCTGCCCGTACTTTCTGTGCAAGCTCCTCAAGCGGCGCGAAGCGGTATCCCATCTCCTCCCATTTGGTCAGAAGCTCGTCGAGGATCTGCGCATTGGTGGAAGAGGTGCTGTGCAGCAGGACGACGGCGCCGGGATGCACGCGGGTCAGCAGTTTTGAGAATGCCTCCTCCTTTGTGGGCTGGTCGTCCTGGATCCAGTCTACGTAGGCCAGGCTCCAGAAAAAAGTGGTATATCCCAGTTCCTGCGCCATCTTAAGGTTGGAGACGCTGTATTTGCCCTGGGGCGGCCGGTAATAGCGGTTCAGGGGCTGGCCGGTGATCTGCCGAAACAGGGCGTCGTTGTCCTCGAGCTCTTTCCGGAAGGCTTCCATCGATGAGATCTGCGACATATCCGGGTGATGATAGGTGTGGTTGCCGACGGTGTGACCCTCGGCGAGGATCTGTTTCGCGAGCTCAGGGCTGGTTTCAAGAAAATTTCCGACGACAAAAAAAGTGGCCGGGGCGCTGTGCTTTTTCAGCGCGCTTAAGATCTGCGGCGTATTGCCGTTCTCATATCCGGCGTCAAAGGTCAGATAGAGCACTTTTTCCTCGGTGGAATCGATATAGGCGGCTTTATACTGTTTCAGTTCTTCCGGCGACGCGTTGCCGACGGGAGCCGCTCCTTCCTGCTGAAAGCTCAGTCCCCAGTTCCCTTCCGCGGAGGAAAGGATGCGGCCGGAGGATGAGGGGGACGCGGATTCGTCCGCCTGTTTCCGGTCGGCAAACCGGTGTATGCCCTGGCCCGCAAAATAGGAAAAAAGAAACAGGGCAAGGAGCATGACGGCGCGCCGGAAGCGGCGGGGGGAAGAAAACGGGCTGAAGCGCAGGGTCAGGTTTCGGATTAAAAATGAGAAGGATTTTCTGCTGTTCATAAATTCACCGGATCGGAAATGTTATAAAACTATATGAGCGGTGCGGCCAATTTATGAAAGGCGGCCCCGGGACATAAAATTCTCTGTCCGGAAATCACCTCGCGGGCGTGTGAACTGTAACGTGAACTGTATCCCAATTTTAACTCTTGTACAGGGACTTTTTTTGTGGTATGATAAAAACATCTGAGATTGAAATTCCGTATTGAGATTGAAGATGCGTGTATTGATTTAGGTGGATTCTATACTTTTATGGCAGACAGGCGCATCTTTTGATGCGCTTTTTTTGTCGCAGGAAATTTCTTCCTGCGACAAAAAGCCTCCGGCGGGTGCGCACGAGCGCGTGCATGGAAAATGCTGCTTTCGCAGCCGCGCTCGGCGCGAGAATGTGCCAAAGGCACATTCTTTATTCTCGCAGGAAATTTCGTCCTGCGACAAAAAGCCTCCGGCGGGTGCTGCGCGCTCCGCCCTGAATTGACAGGAGGAGAATGACGCCGAAAGGAAGCGGAATGTTTCCGGACTGCACGCAGACGAAACGTTCTGTTTTGAACACGGATACAGGAGGACGGAAGATGGATACAAGGATTGCGATCATCGGAATTATCGTGGAGGATATCGACGCTACGGGTGAGATCAATGATATCCTGCATGATTATGGCATGTATGTGATCGGAAGGATGGGAATTCCATACCGGGAGCGGAACGTGAACATCATCAGTATTGTACTGGACGCGCCGAACGATATCATCAACGCGCTGGGCGGAAAGATCGGCCGGGTAAAGGGTGTCAGTTCAAAAACGATCTATTCAAAGATATGAGGAAGTACGTATGAAAAAAATTGCGGTTTACGGAAAAGGCGGAATCGGCAAGTCCACGATCGTCTCCAATCTGTCCGCGGCGCTGGCAGAGCGGGGGCTTCGGGTGATGCAGATCGGCTGCGATCCGAAGGCGGATTCCACGCTGGCGCTGCGGCACGGGGAACCTCTGCCGACGATACTGGAAACGGTGCGCAGAAAAAAGGACGCGTTTGCGCTGGAGGAGATCACCTGTTCCGGCTACGGCGGCGTGATCTGCGCGGAGGCAGGCGGACCGGTTCCGGGGCTGGGCTGCGCCGGGAGAGGAATTATCACCGCGCTGGAGAAGCTCGCCGCGAAAGGCGCGTATGAGACTTTTCAGCCGGATGTGGTGTTTTACGACGTCCTTGGGGACGTAGTCTGCGGGGGATTTTCCATGCCCATGCGCAGCGGCTATGCCGAGGAAGTGCTGATCGTGACGTCAGGGGAAAATATGTCGATTTACGCGGCGGCGAATATCGCGATGGCGATTGAGAATTTTAAGGGGCGGGGTTACGCCAGGCTAGGCGGACTGATCCTGAACCGGCGGAACGTGAAGGAGGAAGAGGCGAAGGTGCAGACGCTGTGCGGGGACCTTCAGACCTCGATCGTCGGAATGATTGACCGGAGCGAGCTGGTGACGGACGCGGAAACCATGAAGAAAACGGTTATGGAGGCTTTCCCGGACAGCGAAATGGCGGCGGTTTTCCGGGAGCTGGCGGACACCGTGGTTTCGCGGCAGCACGCGGCGGATGAATCTTAAGATAAGAACAGGATGCCGGAAGGCCGCAGCGCATCAGGGAGCGAAAGGCCTTCTGGCTTTGGCATCAGTCAGAATATGGAGATGGGAAAATGCTGAAACGAATACAACGGGAGACGGATCACCCCGGCGCTGTCGTAAAGATCCGCGAGGCCTCCTGGCCGGCGCCTTTTCAGGAAGGGCTGGAGTACAGTTCGCCTGCCAGAGGGACCTGGAATATTGTTCATACAGGAATGCTGATTCCTGAGTCCCATCAGATCTTTGTCTGCGCGCTGGGCTGTCTGCGCGGCGTCGTGCTGACGGCGGCGGAGATGAACGCGATGGACCGCTATTCATCGGTCATCATCCGGGAGGAAAACGTGCTGGACGGCACGATGGAAGAGCTTATGATCGGGGGAGTGACGGATGTGCTTGAGAAACTTCCCTACAGGCCGCGGGCGGTGCTTCTTTTTATCAGCTGTCAGCATTTTTTCCTGGCTTACGATCAGAATCAGGTGTTTGCGGCGCTGAGGGAACGTTTTCCGGATATCCGTTTTACGGACTGTTATATGATACCGACGCTCCGCAAAAGCGGTCTGACGCCGGACCAGAAAATGCGGATGCAGCTTTACAGCATGCTGGAGGACGGGCCGAAAGATTCCCGGAAGATCAATCTGATCGGGAGCAACCTGCCAGTCAGCAGAAGCTGCGAGCTGGTCCGCATGCTGGAAAGCGGAGGCTACGTATTTCAGAGTATTCACGACTGTCGTACATTTGAGGACTATCTGGCGATGGGACAGGCCGGCATGAATCTTTTCTATGAACCCCTTGCCCGGATCGCGGCGGAAGATCTTGAGAAGCGGCTTCATCAGCCCTATCTCTATCTGCCGTTTACATTTGACGACGAAGAGCTCTCCGGAGCCTACCGAAAGCTGGCCGGGATGCTTCATCTTCCGGAGATGGACGAGGAACCGCTGAGAAAACAGAAAAGGGAGGCGCTTCTGGCGGCCCGCGCGCTGATCAAGGAGACGCCGATTGCGGTGGATTACACGCTGACCTTCCGCATCCTGAGCCTTGTGAGGCTTCTGCTGACTTACGGATTCCGTGTGACCGAGATTTACGCGGACACGTTTCTGCCGGAGGAGAAGGAAGATTTTCTGTGGATCCGGGAGAATTTTCCGGAGATCCGCATCAGCTCCTGCGTCCGCCCGTGGATGCGTTTTCAGGAACGGGAGCGGGAAGAAAAGGTGCTGGCGCTGGGACAGAAAGCGGCTTACTTTACCGGTACAGATTATTTTGTCAACATTGTGGAGAGCGGCGGTCTCTACGGGTATGACGGCGTCGTTCAGCTTGCCGGTCTGATGCAGGAGGCGTTTCTGCACAGGAAAGACCGGAAAACAGTGATTCAGAGAAAAGGATTGGGATGTGAGAGCTGTATATGAGACAGGTAGCAGGATTGATTTCAACGTATTCCTCCGATGAATTCGGTATTTGTTCCGCCCTCTACGAGCTGGGAGGGATGGTGGTCATGCATGACGCTTCCGGCTGCAACTCCACCTACACGACCCATGACGAGCCGCGCTGGTATGATATGGACAGTATGATCTATATATCGGCGATCTCCGAGATGGAGGCCATCATGGGGGATGATGAGAAGCTGATCCGGGATCTGACGGAGACCGCGCTGGAGATGAAGCCGAAATTTGTGGCCGTCGTGGGAGCGCCGATCCCCTACATGATCGGGACGGATCTCCCGGCGATCGCCGCCATGACGGAACAGGCGACCGGGATTCCCTGCATGGGGTGTGGGGCCAACGGCATGAATTATTACACGAAGGGCATATCCATGGCGCTGGAAGCCGTTGTCCGCCGGTTCTGCACCGGCCCGGCAAAGCGGACGGAGATCCTGTCGGTGAACGTTCTCGGCGCGACCCCGCTTGACTTCTCACTGAACGGAAGCGTGGATTCCATAAAGGACTGGCTCCGGGAGAACGGCATGGTGCCGGGTGCCTGCCTGGCGATGGGGAGCACGCTGGAGGACATCGCGCAGGCCGGACGTGCGCATGTGAACCTGGTCGTCTCCTACGGAGGACTGGCGGCGGCCCGCTGTCTGAAAGAGCGTTACAGGATTCCTTATGTCGTGGGAGTGCCTTTCGGGGAAAAATTTTCGCAGGCGCTGGCAGGGATGCTGAGAGAGGCGGCGGCTTCCGGACAGGATCTGGTGAGTTACCGGCGCGTCGGAAGAGACCGGGAGCGCTGCCGGGCGGACAGCCCTTTGGACAGGAAAAATCCGGATTCTCCCCGGCTTTCCCTTATCGGGGAGAGCGTCTTTTCCGCGTCCCTGGCGGCGGCGGTCGAGCTTGACCGCGGGATATCCGCCCGCGTGCTGTGTCCGCTGGATACGGAGGATCTGCTGCTTCGGGAAGGCGATCTGCAGACGCCGGAGGAGGACGATCTGATGGCGCGCATCCCGGAGACGGAGCTTGTCGCCGCGGATCCGATGTACCGGGTTCTGTGCGGGGAGAGGCAGAGGTTCTTTTCTCTGCCACACGAGGCCTTTTCCGGACGCATCTATGACCGGGTGAATCCGAATCTTATCAACAGAAAACTGGAGGTTTCATTATGTTAAAGCTTGCGCTGTACGGAAAGGGCGGCATCGGCAAGTCCACCACGACCAGCAATCTGGCGGCGGCCTTTGCGGTTCTCGGGAAAAAGGTGATTCAGATCGGCTGCGATCCGAAAGCGGACTCCACGATCAATCTTCTGGGCGGACATCCGGTAAAGCCGGTGATGAATTATCTGAGGGAATATGACGAGGAGCCGGAGAAGATCGAGCAGATCGCGGCGAAAGGGTTCGGAGACGTGCTCTGCATTGAGACCGGGGGGCCCACGCCGGGACTTGGCTGCGCGGGCCGGGGAATCATCACAACGTTCAGTCTGCTTGAGGATCTGGAGCTTTTCGAGACGTACCGGCCGGACGTGGTGCTCTACGATGTGCTGGGGGACGTGGTCTGCGGCGGCTTCGCGGCGCCGATCCGGGAGGGCTATGCAAGCCAGGTCCTGATCGTGACTTCCGGGGAGAAGATGGCTCTGTACGCGGCGAAAAACATCAATACGGCGGTTCTGAATTTTGAGGACAGGGGCTACGCTTCGGTCCGGGGAATCATCCTGAACCGGCGGAATGTGGAAAACGAGTGGGAGAAAGTCAGCGCCTTCGCGCAGGAGAATCATCTGGAGATCATCGCGGATATCCCGAGAAGCCCGGACATTATCCGGTATGAGGATGAGGGAAAGACGGTGATCGAAGGAGACCGGAATCTTCCGGTGAGCCGGAAATATCTGGAGCTGGCAGAAAAGCTGCTGGAAGAAGACGGGCAAAGGCCGGAAGCAGGGGAAAAAGTCCTCGGAAAGAGACAGTGAACGGAAAGCCGGAATGACGGCTGTTTGGAGGAAATAAATGAAAAGAGCAGTTGACAGCATGACCGCCGGCGAGCTGGCGGCCCTTGGAAAAGAACGGATCCCGGATATTTTTCAGTCATCCCGGCATCTGATCTACAGCTCTCCGGCTACCCTGGCCTTCAATTCGCCGGGAGCCCAGGGCTTTGGCGTAAAACGCGCCGGACTCGCGGTTCCGGGTTCGGTGATGCTTCTGGTGGCCCCGGGCTGCTGCGGCCGGAATACGGCGGCGCTTAACGCTCTGGGATACCGGGAACGTTTCTTTTATCTTTTGCTGGACGATACGGACATCGTGACCGGACGGCATCTGAACAAGATCAGTCAGGCGGTCCGCGAGGTGGTGGATTCCCTTGAGGAAAAGCCGACGGTGGTGATGATCTGCATTACCTGCGTGGACGCTCTGCTGGGGACGGATATGGAGCGGGTCTGCAGGAAAGCGGCGGACGCGGCCGGCGTCCCGGTACGGCCCTGCTATATGTACGCGCTGACCAGAGAAGGGCGGATGCCCCCGATGGTGCATGTCCGCAAAACCGTGTACGAGCTTCTGGAAAAGAGGCCGAGGAAACGGACGGCGGTCAATCTTCTCGGCGAGTTTTCCCCTTTTATGGAGGATATGGAGCTTTATGCCATCCTGCGGGGACTTGGCGTAAAGGAGATCCGGGAGATTTCCCGGTGCCGGGATTTTGAGGAATATCTGTCCATGGCCGAGGCGAATTTCAATATCGTGCTGAATCCGGAATGCCGCCCGGCGGCGGAGGATATCCGCAGGCGTCTGGGAATTCCTTCCATAGAGCTGACGAGACTTTACCAGATTGATAAGATACACCGGCAGTATGAGCTGCTGGGAGGGGCGCTGGGAACCATGATCGACGACAGCCCCTGGTACCAGGCGGCATGGGAAAAAGTGGAGGCGTTCAAGGCGGCGTATCCGAATACCCGGTTCGCCGTGGGGGAATGGCAGAACGGAAACGCGTTTGAACTGTCTCTGGCTCTGCTTCGGTACGGCTATCAGGTGACGGAGATGTACGGGACGGTCACACCGGACCAGTTCGTCTATATCCGGAAGATTGCGGAGAAAAGTCCGAATACGCGCATTTACTCCAACCTGTCGCCCACCATGCTGAACTATGACCGCGGGGATTCTGAAGTGGATGTTACGATCGGGCAGGATGCGGCTTTCTACCATCCGGGCTGTCCGAACGTGCCGTGGAACCAGGAGGAGCAGCCCTTCGGCTACGCGGGGCTTGGCCGTCTGTTTGAGGCGCTTCTGGCCGCGCGCGGCGGTCAGGAACCAGGAGAACCCCAGGGAAGAGGAAAAACGGCCGCAGACCAGCCGGACGGGATTTCCGGAGAGAAGGAGCGGCGGGAGAAAAAGATTCCGGGAGGAAGCGTATGAAAGGACTGCTGAAATATTTATCGCCGTTTGCACCGGATCAGTCCGGCGCGGCTTCCGTCCTCTATGACATGGGCGGGCTGACGATCATCTGCGACGCCGGAGGGTGTACCGGCAATATCTGCGGTTTCGACGAGCCGCGGTGGTTTCTCCGGAAAAGCGCGGTTTTCAGCGCCGGGCTCCGGGATATGGACGCGATCCTCGGGAGAGACGACCGCATGGTGGAGAAGATTCAAAGCGCGGCCCAAAAGCTGGACGCCGGTTTCGCGGCCCTGATCGGAACGCCTGTGCCGGCGGTGATCGCGACAGATTTCAGGGCGCTGGCCCGTATGGCGGAAAAGAAATGCGGACTCCCGGTGCTGACGGTCGAGTGTACCGGGACCCGGCTTTACGACGAGGGAGAGGCGGACACCTGGCTTGGCCTGTTTCAGAAATTTGCGGAAGATGATACGGCCGACAGGAGCAAAACGGAAAGAGAAAACTTTGCGGCCGGCGGAAACAGAACGGAAAAGAGGACAGACGGCGGGCCGGAGCGTTCCGATGTGCCTGAAAATGAAAAACAGCGGACAAAAGATCCTGTCGGCGTGATCGGCATGACGCCTCTGAATCTGAGCCGTCTCGACGCGGCCGGGATGGTCCGGGAGAAGCTGGCCGGAAAGGGCTGCGGACCGGTTTTCTGCTACGGTATGCGGGACGGTCTGGAGACGGTCCGGAAGGCCGGAGAAGCCGCCTGGAATCTGGTCGTGTCGCCTTCAGGTCTGAAAGCGGCCCGCTATCTGGAACAGCGGTTCGGGACGCCTTACCGGATGGCCTATCCGTTTCTTGACGAAGCCTTAACGGAAAAACTTCGCACGGTCGAAGGAAAAAAGATCCTGGTCGTCCATCAGCAGGCTGCGGCCAACGAGATACGCGGAGAGATCCGGAAAACGTCAGAGGCCGAGATCACGGTGGGAACCTGGTTCCTTCTGGATGAGGAGTTCCAGGAGCCGCAGGATGCGCATCTGACCACGGAGGAGAGCTTTGCGGAATTTGTGGCGGAGGGGCAGTACGACCTGATCGTCGGAGACCGGATGCTGAAAAGGGCTCTTAAGGATTATAAAGGGATGTGGCTGCATGTGCCGCATTTCGCGGTCAGCGGGGAGCTTGAGGCGGAGAACGCGGCCGGGGATAAAGTCTGAAGAAGCATGACAGGAAAGAAATAAATGGAGAACCCGTATATGAAAACAGAGAAGAAAAAAACACAGATCGTGCGGGTCTACGGCATTGTTCAGGGCGTGGGCTTCCGTCCTTTCGTGAGCCGCATCGCGGACGCGGCCCATGTGACGGGCAGCGTGGCGAACAAGGGCTCCTATGTGGAGATCTTCCTTCAGGGCAGCGAGGCCGGCCGGCAGCAGTTTATGAAGGATTTGCGGGAAAGACCGCCGGAGCGCTCCGCCGTTCTGAAGATCGATGTGGCGGACTGCAAAGATCCGTCCGTCTCCTTCGAGCGGTTTGAAATCATCGAGAGTGAGAAAGAGGAGGGCGATATCTTCGTGTCGCCGGATATTGCCACCTGTCCAAACTGCGCGAGAGAACTTTATGACCCGAAAAACCGGCGGTATATGCATCCGTTTATCAACTGTACCGCCTGCGGTCCGCGGGTGACGATCCTGGACGCGATGCCCTATGACCGGGAGCGTACCAGCATGGGAGAGTTTCCCATGTGCCCGCAGTGCGAATGGGAGTACACCCATTCCGAGACCAGACGCTATGACGCACAGCCGGTCTGCTGCAACGACTGCGGGCCGGAGGTGTATCTGCTTGGCCGGCCGGAGAGAGGACGGGAGGCGATCACGGCCGCGCGCCGGGCAATTATAGACGGGAAGATCGTGGCCGTTAAAGGAATCGGCGGGTTCCATTTATGCTGCGACGCGACGAACGAGACGGCCGTCGCGAGGCTGCGGAAACTGAAAAACAGGCCGGCGAAGCCTTTTGCCGTGATGATGCGGAATCTGGAGACGGCAGAAGCGGAATGTGAGATCGGACCGGAACAGGAGGAAGTGCTGTGCGGCCATCAGAAGCCGATCATTCTGCTGCCCAGAAAGGACGGAAGCCGCCTGGCGCCTTCCATAGCGCCGGACAATCCGAAGGTGGGCGTGATGCTGCCTTACGCGCCGGTACAGATGCTTCTTTTTGATTACAACGACGGGCTGAGGATGACGACCGACATGTTTGTCATGACCAGCGGCAATGTGTCCGGGGCGCCGATCTGCCGGACGGATGAGGATGCCGGGAAGGAGATCGCATCTTTCTGCGATCTGATTCTGTCGCACAATCGGAAGATCCGTCTGAGAGCGGACGATTCGGTGATGGATTTTTACAAGGGCGAGCCGTACATGATCCGGCGCTCGAGAGGCTATGCGCCGCTTCCCTTTATGATGAGCAGGGAGTTTAAGGGGCAGGCGGCGGCCATCGGCGGAGAGCTGAAAAACACATTCTGTATCGCGAAAAATCAGCTGTTCTATCCGTCGCCGTATGTCGGAGATATGGAAGACCTCCGGACGGTTCAGGCACTTCGGGAATCGGTCCGGAGAATGTCGGAGCTCCTTGAGACGGAACCGGAAATTGTCGCGTGCGACATGCATCCGAACTATAATACGACGGCGGCAGCTCATGAGATGGGACTTCCGGTGCTCGAGGTACAGCACCATTACGCGCATATACTTTCCTGCATGGCGGAAAACGATTATCTGGAACCGGTGATCGGCGTCTCCTTTGACGGGACAGGATACGGAACGGACGGGACGATCTGGGGCGGCGAGATTCTTGAGGCTTCGGTGAAAGGATTCCGGCGGCTGGGAAGCATCCGGCCATTTGACCAGATCGGCGGCGACGCCTCCGCCAGGGAAGGATGGAGGATCGCGGTTTCTCTGATCAATGAGCTCTGCAAAGAACAGGCTTCGGATATTGTCGGCCGGCTGGATCTCTGTGACGAGAAGACACGGAAGGTATACGCGCAGATGGCCCGCCGGCATGTGAACTGCGTGATCTCAACCAGCGCCGGGCGGCTCTTTGACGCGGTGAGCGCCATTCTCGGGATCCGAAAAGCTTCGACCTTTGAAGGAGAGGCGGCCACGGTTCTTCAGTTCCGGGCGGAGCGGTACGCGTCCTCCCTTACAGAAGAAGCGTTCCGGGGAGAACGCCGGGAGGCGCGGGAGCAGCTTGAACGGCTGGAACAAGACGGAGAGCCCTGCGGGGGCTCGGAGGAAACGGGCCGTGAATCTGCGGGGAGCCGAACAGGAACAGAATACGTATCCTGCGTGGGCTCGAAGGAAACGGACCACAAATCCGGCGAAAGAGCGCATCAGTCGGAGCAGGGAAGCGCGCAGTGGGTGCTTCCGACTGATCGTCTGGTGCGTCTGCTCATCGAAAAGCGGCTGGAAGGGGAGACGCCGGAGCGTCTGGCGTTCTGGTTTCATGTGCTGCTGGCGGATCAGATTCTGGAAGGATGCCGGCGAGCGGCCCGGGAGACAGGCCTTCGGGTCTGCGCGTTAAGCGGGGGCGTATTTCAGAATCTGCTGCTGCTTCGTCTGTGCGACGAAGGCCTGACGCAGGAAGGCTTCCGGGTACTGCGTCACCGGCTTCTGCCGCCGAACGATGGCGGGATTGCGCTCGGGCAGGCGCTGGCGGCCATGTGCGCGCTGGCGGATAAAAAATAGGATTTTCCGGAAGACGGGCCGGAGAGCGCCTGGCGGGATACCGCGCTTGGATTAGGAACAAAAACGGAGTAAATGATAAAAACAGAAGAGACGCGCTCTTTTATGAGAAAGCAAAGGACGCGGCGGACAGAATCAAAAACAGGAGGAGGATTTGTAAAATGTGTGTAGGACTGGCTGCAAAGGTTGTCGGAGTGAAAAACGGTATGGCTGTGGTGGACGCGTCCGGCGCGAAGCGGGAAGTATCGGCCGAGCTTCTGGATGAGCTGGAGCCGGGAGATTACGTGATGGTTCACGCAGGCGTCGCCATCGCGAAAATAACGCAGGACGATGAGAGCGAGACGGACGACCTGCTGGAGATGCTTTCCTGAGACAAAGCGGCCGACTCTTAAACTGGGAGGCGTTTTGCGCGCGGAATGTAAAAATTTTGATGAGCATGTGCTGATCAGATGTGCTTCGCCCGCACGGTGCTTTGCACGCGGAATGCAAAAATTTTGACGGGCATGTGCTGATCGGATGCGCTTCGATTGCGCGGCGCTTTGCGTGCGGAATGTGAAATTTTTTCGGGGGACAGGAAATATATGGAAGAGAAGAAAAAAACAGCGAAAGAAATCATTGAATCGTATGACGGGCCGAAGCTGAGGATCATGGAAGTGTGCGGAACCCACACGCATGAGATTTTCCGCCTGGGAATCCGGAAGATTCTGCCGGAGAATATCGAGCTGATCTCCGGGCCGGGCTGTCCGGTGTGCGTGACGCCGGTATCTTTTATCGATGAGGCGGTCATGCTGGCCCTGGAGAAACAGGCGGCAGTCTGTACATTCGGGGATCTGATCCGGGTTCCGGGGACGAAGATGAGCCTGGGCGGAGCACGCGCGGAAGGAGGTCAGGTGAAGATCGTCTACACGCCTCTGGACGCGGTGGATTATGCCGCGGCTCATCCGGAAGAACAGGTGGTCTTTCTGGCGGTAGGCTTTGAGACGACGACACCCGGCGCCTGTCTGGCAGTCAAAAAGGCAAAGGAGCAGGGACTTGCGAATTTCTCTATTCTGACGGCCAACAAGACGATGCCGAACGCTTACCATGCGCTGAAAGGGAGCGCCGACGCGTTTCTTTATCCGGGGCATGTAAACGCCATCACCGGAGAGGAAGAATGCCGCAGGCTGGCCCTGGAGGAAGGCATTTCCGGCGTTATCGCCGGGTTTACCGCAAAGGAAATCCTGACGGCGCTGGCAGTGATCATTGAAAAATCGCGGACGGGAAAGTCCTTTTTCGTCAACTGTTACCCGCGTGTCGTGCGGCCCGAAGGGAATCCGGCCGGCCGCGAATTGATGAAAGAAGTGATGGAAGAATGTGACACGGAATGGCGCGGACTGGGTGTTATTCCGATGTCCGGCATGCGGCTGAAGGCGGCTTACCGGGATTACGACGCCCGGATAAAATTTGCGCTGCCAAAGATAGAAGGGAGAGCCAATCCGGCCTGCCGGTGCGGCGAGGTGC
Organism: uncultured Lachnospiraceae bacterium; assembly: GCA_947630005.1. Lineage (GTDB taxonomy): Bacteria > Bacillota > Clostridia > Lachnospirales > Lachnospiraceae > Choladousia. Next base: position 4,097 of record CANRGB010000011.1, on the reverse strand, counting down.
TGCAGGGGAAATGCCTGCCGTCCGACTGCAAGGTGTTTGGAAAAGGCTGTACGCCGCAGCATCCGGTCGGGGCCTGCATGGTGTCCAACGAAGGAACCTGTTCCGCGTATTATCAGTATCAGCTGTAGCGGCACCATAAATGGAAGAAGTTTGATCTGAGCTTTCGGCGTGTTTTGACGCCGGGCTTTCACAGTGGAAAAGAGGAAGAGATTTATGTCAGAAAAGAAAGTAACGCTGGCCCATGGAGCCGGCGGCAGACAGACCGCGGAGCTGATCCGGGAAGTTTTTCAGGCGCATTTTTCCAATCCGGAATTTACGGCGGACGACGCGGCGGTACTGTCGGTGGAAAAAGGGCGGATTGCCATGACGACGGACGGTTTTATTGTATCGCCGTATGAATTTAACGGCGGAAACATCGGCAAGCTCAGCATCTGCGGGACGGTGAACGACCTGGCCTGTATGGGGGCGAAGCCGCTGTATATGACCTGTTCCTTTATTATAGAAGAAGGATTTCCGATGGACAAGCTGGAGATGATCGCGGCGTCCATGGAGAAAACGGCAAAGGAAGCCGGCGTGAGGATTGTGGCCGGAGACACGAAAGTCGCAGGAAAAGGACAGGCGGATCATATCTTTATCACGACCGCGGGCATCGGCAGGATCGAGGAAGGCGTGTGTACTTCCGGCGCCTTTGCAAAGCCGGGCGATGTGGTGATCGTCACCGGGGATATCGGGCGGCATGGCTGCACCATCCTGCTGGAAAGAGAGGATCTCGGCATCGAGGCGGATATTCAGAGCGACTGCGCGCCGCTGTGGGGGACCGTGGAATCCATGCTGGCGGCGACAAAAGAGATTCATGTGATCCGGGACGCGACCAGAGGCGGCGTTGGAACGGTTCTCTATGAGATCGCCGCGGAGAGCGGCGTCGGAATTTCTCTGGATGCGCAGGCGCTTCCTGTGAGCGGCGCGGTCCGCGGCGTCTGCGGGATGCTCGGCCTCGATCCGCTGTATCTGGCCAACGAAGGCACGCTGGTCGTGATTGCCCCGAAAGACAAAGCGGAAGTCCTTCTTGAGACTCTCCATAAAGGAAAATATTCCGCGAAAGCGGCAGTGATCGGGGAAGTGACAGAAGAGAATTCCGGGAAGGTCGTTATGACGACGGAGATCGGGGCGCAGACGCTGCTTCCGCAGCCGGGCGGAGAGCTTCTGCCGAGAATCTGCTGAGAACCTGTTGGGAGTAAAAATTAAATGACCGTTTTCCGCAGTGTGCGGGAGCGGTCTTTTTGTAAGAAGGGCAGGAAACCTGCGCAGTACAGGAGGATGAAAATGAAAAAAAGAAAATGGGATATGCTGATAAGTTTTTTGTGTCTGCTCGTGCTGGTCAGCGCGTTTTTAAGATTTGTCCGGATTTCTCTGCCTGAGGGCAGCGGGCTGCTGAAAGGAGCGGGACTCGGAGGCGGGGTGCTCACCTTTTCCGTGTATCGGCTGTTTCGCGGACTCCTTTCTCTGGAATATGACTGGTCTCTGATAGGAAAACCGGCGAAGGAACTGTATCTTCTGATCGGACTGACCGCGCTTCCGTATGCCTGCTCCCTGATCTCAGCCATCCTGGTATGGGCGCGGGGAAGATGGAAATATGTGGTCACGGCTGTCCTTTCGGCGCTTTCGGTTTTTGAACTGGCCTATGGGATGATCGTGAAACTGCCGGATGTCCTGAGTGTCTATGCGGACAAGCTGGCGGGCGGAACGATATCCTGGATGTTCGAGAAGGCCACGGATACGCAGTTCGCGGATTTTCTGCAGGAAAATATGACTTCCTTTTTAATGGAAGGCTTCTGGTGCTGCGTTGTTCTGCTGGCGCTGATCTGCCTGCTGTCTCTGCTGCTGTATGTGGCCGCCCGGATAAGAGGATCACGTTAAAACCGCATGTAGGATCCGCTTTCGGAAACGCTTCGCGTCTTTTGCGGGAACCTGCCGAAATGTTTTGCGTCTTTTGCGAGAGCCTGCCGAAACGCGTCGCGTCTTTTGCGGGAATCCGCTGAAAAGCCCCGCGGATACGCGCTTTCCGGCGTGCCCGCGGGGCAAGGGGAGGATAAGTATTCCTTATCTTTTGTAGTTACCATCGGAGGGGGTTCCAATGATAAGAGCAATCGCCAATCCCAAAGGAGCCGCTTCGCTGCGGTTCTCCTGAGGGATTGATGTTATTATAACCGATATGGCCGGGATTATTCACGGATCCGGAAAAATTATCGGACATGGAATACGGCGCGTCCTTTTTAAGCATTAAACAGTTGAAAAAATAGAAAAGTGTTGTATAATCACAATAGTGTTCTGCGGGATCCCTGCGCGGACCATCCGCGGATGCGAAACATACTAAATCAGAGAATGGAGTATTGAGATGAGTTTATTGCAGGAATGGAGAGACGTGGCGTACTCTCAGGAGACAGACAAGAAAGTGCTTGAAAAATTCTGGTCGGATTATTTCCTGACCGAGAAAGGAATTTATGAGCAGCTGCTCGCCGCGCCGGAGGAGGAGGTCTCCGGGACAGTAAAAGAGCTTGCCGAAAAATATGACATTGCGGTTCTGACGATGGCAGGCTTCCTTGACGGGATCAACGACAGTCTGAAGCAGCCGAATCCGATCGAGGAGATGGATGAGAATACGGTCGTGAGCCTTGCTTTTGACAAGGAACGTCTTTATAAGAACATGGTCGACGCGAAAGCGGACTGGCTCTATAATCTTCCGGCGTGGGAAGAGATCTTCGATGAGGAGAAGAGAAAAGAGCTTTACCGCGAGGCGAAGAAAATGAATACGGTCGTAAAAGGGAAAAAAATCGGACGCAATGATCCGTGTCCGTGCGGAAGCGGGAAGAAGTATAAAAAGTGCTGCGGAAGATAAACGGGAGGATCAGATTGGAAAAATTATGTGCGGCAGGCGCGGTTTTGTGCCTGCTGTATTATCTTGTGATCGTACTTTACGCGGGCATTACGGCTGATTTCGCGTGGATCTGGATCTTTTTCGCGCTGCTTCTGACCGGACTCTGGCAGATCCTCCGGATTGCGGGCGCGCATCCGGATCGGATTCCCGCGTGGCTTCTGCGGACAGGGCTGGCGCTGCTGGCTGCCGGGGCCGCAGTATTTCTGATCCAGGCCGCGCAGGTTGCCGGCGGGATGCTCCGGAAGGCGGAACCGGATCTTGACTATGTGATCGTGCTTGGCGCACAGGTGAAGGGGGAGACGCCGTCGCGGGCGCTCCGCAAGCGGATTGACCGCGCTTATGAGTACGCGGTTCAGAATCCCCGGACCAGGCTGATCCTCTCCGGAGGGCAGGGCAGCGGCGAGGAGATCACGGAGGCGGAGTGCATGCGGCGCTGTCTGGAGGAGATGGGTATTTCGCCGGACCGGCTTCTGCCTGAGGACCGCTCGACGACGACAAAGGAAAACCTGGAATTCAGCCGTGAACTGTATCATCCGGAGAATGCCCGGACAGGGGTTCTTTCCAATAATTTCCATATCTGCCGCGCGCTGATCCTGGCCCGGGAAGCCGGTTATACAAAGGTTTCCGGGATCCCGGCGCACTCGGATCCGTGGATGCAGCCGCACTATATTGTCCGTGAGGTCTTTGCGCTTTCTGTACACCGGTTTTCGCAATTTATACATGAACGCGAAAACTTTGGGAGGTAAAATTGTGGATTTCGCACATAAATAGCTTGACAAAAGAAAGAGAATCTGGTATCATAACCGCAAACAGGAGATTTTGATTGCTGACGGATTTAAGTGGAGTACCACGGGGTAATCAAAATAATAATTTTGTCGGCCGTCTGGACAGCATTTGTTTTCAAGTGTTGTCCTTTTTTACTGTATAAGTCCAGTCTCAAAGCAGAGGCGGACGGGCTGTTATACCTGGTTTTTTCTGTTTTTTCAAAACAGTTTAGGATACGGCGGCCATCCGGCGCGGCGGACCTGAGGATACCGCGGACGGACGGCGCATAAAATCACCCCAGAAAAGGAGGAAAATTAACTATGGGATTCAAATCAGACATTGAGATCGCTCAGGAAACAGTGATGTCTCCGATCACAGAGATCGCCGCGAAAGCGGG
>CANRGB010000010.1 GCA_947630005.1 uncultured Lachnospiraceae bacterium | reverse complement strand
CTGACACTGGAGGCCCGGACGTTTGAGGAAAAAGGAAAATTCTTTGAGGGCGTGTTCCATGTACACCCGGTGTTTAAGCAGAAAAAGCAGTTATAGAAAGGAATGGGCAAGATGGCAGTTATGTTTGATAAACCAGAATATTTTGTGAACCGGGAGTGCAGCTGGATTGAGTTTAACCGGAGGGTTCTGAGCGAGGCGAGGGATAAGAGCCTCCCTCTCCTTGAACGTTTGAAATTTTTAAGCATCACGGCTTCGAATCTCGATGAGTTTTTCATGATCCGTGTCGCTTCGCTGAAAGATATGGTGAATGCGAAGTATACGGGGAGAGATATCGCAGGCATGACGGCTCAGGAGCAGCTGAAGGTGATCGGCGAGAAGGCGCATGAGCTGGTAAACCAGCAGTACACGACGTACAACCGGTCCCTGCTTCCGGCGCTGCGCCAGGACGGTTTTGAGCTTGTGACGGAGCATGAGGCGCTCACGGACAAACAGAGAGAGTTCGTGGATCAGTATTTTGAGGAGAATGTCTATCCGGTGCTGACGCCGATGGCGCTTGACTCTTCGCGGCCGTTCCCGCTGATCCGCAACAAGACGCTGAATATCGGGGCGCTGATCTCCAAAAAGGACGAGAAAAAGAAAACGGAGTTTGCGACGGTGCAGGTGCCGTCCGTGCTTCCGCGCATCATCCGTCTGCCGGACGGAAAAGAAGGGCAGAAATGCGGGATTCTGCTGGAGGAGGTCATCGAGCGGAATATCTCCAAGCTGTTCCTGAATTACGATGTGGTCTGCGCGCATCCGTACCGGATTATGAGGAACGCCGACCTGACGATCGACGAGGATGAGGCGGCCGACCTGCTCAAGGAGATCCAGAAGCAGCTCAAGAAGCGCCAGTGGGGCGAGGTCATACGCCTTGAGATCGAGGAAGGGATGGAGCCGAAGCTTCTGAAGATCCTGAAAAAGGAACTGAATGTAAAAGAAGAGGATCTGTATCAGATCAACGGGCCGCTGGATCTGACGTTTCTGATGAAACTGTACGGGATCGAGGGCATGGACAAGTACCGCTATGAGCCGTACAGACCGCAGCCGGTTCCGGGGATGAACGACGAGGAGGATATCTTCACCCAGATCCGGAAAGGGGATATCCTGCTGCACCATCCGTATATGACGTTTGATCCGGTCGTCCAGTTTGTAAAGCAGGCCGCCGCCGATCCGGATGTGCTTGCGATCAAACAGACGCTGTACCGTGTCAGCGGCAATTCTCCGATCGTGGCGGCGCTCGCGCAGGCGGCGGAGAACGGCAAGCAGGTTTCTGTTCTTGTCGAGCTGAAGGCACGTTTTGACGAGGAACACAATATTATCTGGGCAAAGATGCTTGAGAAAGCCGGCTGCCACGTGATCTACGGCCTGCACGGGCTGAAGACGCACAGCAAGATCACGCTCGTGGTCCGCAGCGAGGAGGACGGAATCCGCCGCTATGTGCATCTCGGAACGGGCAATTACAACGATTCCACGGCGAAGCTCTACACGGACTGCGGAATCCTGACGTGTTCGGAACCGATCGGGGAGGACGCGACGGCCGTCTTCAACATGCTGTCCGGCTATTCGGAGCCGAAGAGCTGGAACCGCCTGGCGCTTGCGCCGATCTGGCTGCGCGGCCGCTTTATGCGTCTGATCGAACGAGAGACGCAGCACGCGCGCGACGGAAAGCCGGCGCGTATCGTCGCGAAGATGAATTCGCTGTGCGACAAGGAAATCATCGACGCGCTGTACCAGGCTTCCGCGGCGGGTGTGAAGATTGATCTGATCGTGCGCGGCATCTGCTGCCTGAAGGTCGGGATACCGGGTGTCAGCGAAAATATCACGGTGCGCTCGATCGTCGGAAACTTCCTGGAGCACGCGAGAATCTTCTACTTTATGAACGGCGGCGATGAGGAATTTTATATGGCAAGCGCGGACTGGATGCCGAGAAATCTGGACAAGCGCGTGGAAATTCTCTTCCCGGTCGAGGATGACAAGATTCGCGAGGAGGTGCGCCATATCCTTGACATTCAGCTCGAGGACAATGTGAAAGCCCATATCATGCAGCCGGACGGAAGCTACGAGAAGATTGACAAGCGCGGCAAGGTGCTTCTGAACTGCCATGATTATTTCTGCGAAGAAGCCAGGAGGCGTGCCAGGCGCAGCCCAGACCCCGTACAGACAAGAGTGTTCATCCCCATGGAGGCGGAAGACTAAAGAAGGATGGAGGCGGACGCATGCACAGAGATCATACAAAACAAATCCGGATCGGAGACAGAACTATTGGCGGAGGCAGTCCGGTTCTGATTCAGTCGATGACGAACACGAGGACGGAGGACGCGGAGGCGACAGTCGCTCAGATCCGAAAGCTTGAGGCGGCAGGCTGCGATATCATCCGCTGCGCGGTTCCCACCATGGAGGCCGCGCAGGCGCTGACGCAGATCAGGCGGCAGATAAAGATTCCTCTGGTCGCGGATATCCATTTTGACTATAAGCTGGCCATCGCCGCGATCGAGGCGGGGGCGGACAAGATCCGGATCAATCCCGGAAATATCGGAAGCAGTGACCGGGTGCGCGCGGTCGTTGACGCGGCGAGGGAGAGGCAGATCCCGATCCGTGTCGGCGTGAACAGCGGATCGCTTGAGAAGGAGATCGTTGAGCGGGATCACGGTGTGACCGCCGAGGGGCTTGTGGAGAGCGCGCTCCGTCAGACGGCGGTGATCGAGGACATGGGCTACGACAACCTTGTGATCAGCATCAAGGCCTCGGACGTCATGCTCTGCGCGCGCGCGCATGAGCTGCTCGCAAAGAAGACGCAGTATCCGCTGCACGTCGGAATCACGGAGGCAGGCACGCTGCTGTCCGGAAACATCAAATCGGCCGTCGGTCTCGGAATCATTCTCTCGCAGGGAATCGGGGATACGATCCGCGTCTCTCTGACCGGAGATCCGCTGGAGGAGGTCAAATCGGCCAAACTGATCCTGCGCACGCTCGGACTGCGGAAAGGCGGGATCGAGGTCGTCTCCTGTCCAACCTGCGGGCGCACGCAGATCGATCTGATTCGTCTTGCCAACCAGGTGGAGACGATGGTGGAGGATATACCGCTGGACATTAAAGTGGCGGTTATGGGCTGTATCGTGAACGGTCCCGGGGAGGCGAAGGAAGCCGATATCGGGATTGCCGGAGGAAAAGGCGAGGGTCTTCTGATCAAAAAAGGCGTGCCTGTGCGCAAAGTGCCGGAGGCGGAGCTGCTTTCTGTTCTCCGGGAGGAACTTCTCGCCTGGGAAAGGGAATAAAATGACAAAACCTTTTTATGACGTGTTTCCCGCGCTGGAGCTGTCCGGTCAGACAAAGAGTCTGATGGAACACTCCAGCGTTAACCGCGTTACAATGAACCGCGGGAGAAATCATCTGAAAATTTATCTGGAAAGCGAGAAGCTGATCCAGAAAAAATACATTTACGAGACGGAGCAGGCTGTAAAACGCCAGCTTTTTTCAGATATTCCGGTGGATGTCAGGATCATTGAGAAATTTCTTCTGTCGCGGCAGTATACGGCGAGAAATCTTCTCCCCGTCTATGAGGACAGTATCCTGACGGAACTGCGCAATTACAATATGTTCCTCTATAATATGCTCCGCGGGGCGAAAAAGGAGTTTACCGACGACGATACGCTGAGGCTTACGCTGAAAAATGATGTGCTCGCGGACGATAGGGAGGAAGAACTGCTGCGGATCCTAGAGAAGATTTTCTGCGAGCGGTGCGGCCTTTCCCTGAAGGTTTACGCTTCCCGCGAGGAGGCCGGCGAGAGCCGGACGCGCCAGCTTCATGACCAGGAGTTTGAGCAGGAGGTAGGGGAGATCTGCCGGAGATACGCGCAGGCGAAGAAAAAAGAGTCCGAAAAAGACGCCGGGGAAGAGTGGATCGGCGCGCAGGACGGGAAAAAGGGAAGCGGAAAAAAGAGAGCGCCGGGCGCGAAGAAAGGCGGCGGAGCGGAAAAAGCAGGGAGCGGATTCGTAAAAGAGCGGAGCGATAACGGCCGCAGAAGAAGCGGGTTTCAGCTCGGAGAACGTCCGCTGCGCAGATCCGACAATCCGGACGTCATTTACGGGCGCGACTTTGACGGCGAGGATATCGCGATTGAAAAGATCAGCGGTCCGATCGGCGAGGTCATAATCCACGGGCAGGTCGCCGCGCTTGAGAGCAAGGAGCTGCGCAGCGAGAAGATCCTGCTGATGCTTGACGTTACGGATTTTACGGACACGATCGCCGTGAAAATGTTTCTGACAAAAGAACAGGCTCAGGAGCTGACAAAAGTGCTTCATCAGGGAGAGTTCTACCGGATACGCGGCGTCACCGCGATCGACCGGTTCGACAGCCAGCTTTCGGTCAGTTCTGTCTCCGGGATAAAGAAGATACCGGATTTCCGTGTGAGGCGGATGGATACCGCGCCCGAAAAGCGTGTGGAGCTCCACTGCCATACGAAGATGAGCGATATGGACGGGGTTTCCGACGTGACGGATATCATCAGCCGCGCCATAGAATGGGGGCACCCGGCGCTCGCGGTCACCGATCACGGCGCCGTACAGGCGTTTCCGGACGCGAATCACGCGGTGCCCAAAGGCAGCGATTTCAAGGTGATCTATGGGATGGAGGCCTATCTCGTCGATGATCTGAAGGAGATCGCCTCCAACTTAAAGGGACAGACGCTCGAGGATACGTTTGTCGTGTTCGACCTTGAAACGACCGGCTTTTCTCCGGACGCGAATCAGATCATTGAAATCGGGGCGGTAAAGGTGAAGGACGGGCAGATCACGGAGCGGTTCAGCACGTTTGTAAATCCGAAGACGCCGATTCCGTTTAAGATTGAGGAGCTGACGCATATCAGCGACGGGATGGTCATGGACTCGCCGGAGATCGCGCAGGTTCTGCCGCGGTTTATGGAATTCTGCGAGGGCTGTGTGATGGCGGCGCACAACGCGTCGTTCGATATGAGTTTTATTGAAAAGAACTGCGGGCGGCTGGGTCTTTCCTGCGATAAGACCGTCGTCGATACCGTCTCGATGGCGCGCGTGCTCCTGCCGCAGCTTGGCAAATACAAGCTGGATACCGTGGCGAAGGCGCTGAATATTTCGCTGGATCATCATCACAGAGCGGTCGACGACGCGGCATGTACGGCGGAGATTTTTCTGCGTTTCCTGCATATGCTGCGCGAAAGAGGAATCACGACGCTGGAGGGGCTGAATGAGCTCGGGAAATCCTCCAGGGAGCAGGTCAAAAAGCTGCCGACGTTTCACGCAATCCTGCTGGCGAAGAACGATATCGGGCGGATCAATCTGTACCGTCTGGTGTCAATGTCCCATCTGGATTATTACAGCCGGCGGCCGCGCATTCCCAAGAGCCTGCTTGAAAAGTACCGGGAGGGACTGATCCTCGGCTCGGCCTGTGAGGCGGGAGAACTTTTCCGGGCGCTTCTGCGGGGAGCGCCAGATCAGGAGATCGCCCAGATCGTCGGTTTTTATGATTATCTGGAGATCCAGCCGCTTGGAAACAACATGTTTATGACAAAAGAGGATTACGAGAACCGAAAGACGGAGGAAGAGCTCCGGGAGCTGAACCGCAGGATCGTAAAGCTTGGCGAACAGTTTAAAAAGCCGGTCGCCGCGACCTGCGACGTCCATTTCCTCGATCCGGAAGATGAGATATACCGCAGGATCATCATGGGATTCAAAGGCTTCAAGGACGCGGATGACCAGGCGCCGCTTTATCTGAGGACGACGGAGGAGATGCTCAGGGAGTTCGCGTATCTAGGGGAGGAGAAGGCGTACGAGGTCGTCGTCACCAACACCGTAAAGATCGCCGCCGAGTGCGAGCGCATCGCTCCGGTCAGGCCGGATAAATGTCCGCCGGTCATCGAAAATTCCGATCAGATCCTGCGAAAGCTGTGTTATGACCGGGCGCATGAGATCTATGGGGATCCGCTTCCGCCGGTCGTGGAAGAGCGGCTCGAGCGGGAGCTGCATTCCATCATCTCGAACGGATTTGCCGTGATGTACATCATTGCGCAGAAGCTGGTCTGGAAATCAAACGCGGACGGGTATCTGGTCGGCTCGCGAGGCTCCGTCGGCTCGTCGTTCGCCGCGACGATGGCCGGCATCACGGAAGTGAATCCGCTGCATCCGCATTATTACTGCAGCGAGTGCCACTACAGCGATTTTGACTCGGAAGAAGTCCGGAAATTCTCTGGAATGGCCGGCTGCGACATGCCGGATAAGGACTGCCCCGTGTGCGGCGCGAAGCTGAAAAAGGACGGTTTTGACATTCCGTTTGAGACGTTCCTGGGCTTTAAAGGAAACAAGGAGCCGGATATCGACCTGAATTTCTCAGGTGAGTACCAGAGCAAAGCCCATAAATATACCGAAGTGATCTTCGGAGCGGGCCAGACTTTCCGCGCGGGCACAATCGGCACGCTCGCGGACAAGACGGCGTTCGGGTACGTGAGGACTTATTTTGAGGAGCGCGGGATCCATAAGAGGAACAATGAGATCAACCGGATCGCGCAGGGCTGTGTGGGCGTGCGGCGCACGACCGGCCAGCATCCGGGCGGCATCATCGTGCTGCCGATCGGCGAGGAGATCTATTCCTTTACGCCGGTGCAGCATCCGGCGAACGATATGACGACGGATATTGTGACGACGCATTTTGATTACCACTCGATCGATCACAACCTGCTGAAGCTTGACATTCTGGGGCATGATGATCCGACGATGATCCGTATGCTGGAGGATCTGACCGGGATTGACGCGCGGAAGATTCCGCTTGACGATCCGTCGGTCATGTCTCTGTTCTCAGGCACGGAAGCGCTTGGGATCAGCCCGGAGGATATCGGCGGATGCCGGCTCGGCGCGCTTGGGATTCCGGAGTTCGGCACGGAATTTGCCATTCAGATGCTGATCGATACGAAGCCGCGGTATTTTTCCGATCTGGTTCGGATCGCCGGGCTTTCGCACGGCACGGATGTGTGGCTCGGAAACGCCCAGACGCTGATCGAGGAAGGAAAGGCGACCATCTCGACCGCGATCTGCACGCGCGACGACATTATGATCTATCTGATCAGCATGGGGATGGACAGCGAGCTTTCCTTTACGATCATGGAGAGCGTGCGCAAGGGCAAGGGCCTGAAGCCGGAGTGGGAGACGGAGATGAAGAACCACGGGGTTCCGGACTGGTACATCTGGTCCTGCAAAAAGATCAAGTACATGTTCCCGAAAGCCCATGCAGCCGCCTATGTCATGATGGCGTACCGCATCGCCTACTGCAAGATTTTTTACCCGCTCGCCTATTACGCGGCCTATTTCAGCATCCGCGCGTCCGGCTTTGACTATGAGCTGATGTGCATGGGGCGCGACAGGCTGCTGCACCACATTGCCGACTATGAGAAGCGCCAGGATTCCCTCACCAAGAAAGAACAGGATACCTACAGGGATATGAAGGTTGTCCGGGAGATGTATGCCAGAGGGTTTGAGTTTCTGCCGATCGATATCTATAAATCGGAGGCTGTCAGATTCCAGATTGTGGACGGGAAGCTGCTTCCGTCGCTCTCCACGATCGGAGGCCTGGGCGATAAAGCCGCGGTGGCGATCGTGGACGCGGTGAAGGACGGCCCGTTTTTGTCCAGGGATGATTTCAGGAACAGAACGAAGGTCAGCAAGACGATCGTGGATCTGATGACGGATCTGAAGATCCTGGACGGGCTGCCGGAGAGCGACCAGCTGTCGCTGTTTGACTTTCCGACGGAATAAAAGACAGAGTCCGGCGGTTTGGGAAGCGGAAACGGCGGCGGACAAAACAGAACAAAGGAATGAGGAGGCGGCATGCTTCAGAAATTTTACCCGAATGAATATGTGGAGTCGGCGTACGTGATCGATTTTGAGGATCTGTACCGGAAGGGCTACCGCGGGATCATCTTTGACATTGACAATACGCTGGTGCCGCACGGGGCCCCGGCGGACGAGCGGGCGAAGGAGCTTTTTGCGCGCCTGAAAAAGATCGGTTTTGCGTGTTGTCTGATCTCGAACAACCAGAGGCCGCGTGTGGAGATGTTCAACCGCGAGATCCAGGTGCATTTTATTGAGAACGCGCACAAGCCTTCAAAGAAAAGCTATTTCCGGGCGATGGAACGGATGGGGACGGACGTCTCGGACACGCTGTTCGTCGGGGACCAGCTTTTTACGGATGTGTACGGGGCGAACCGGGCGGGAATCTTCTCGATCCTCGTAAAACCGATCCATCCGAAAGAGGAGATTCAGATCGTGCTTAAAAGGTATCTGGAACGGATCGTGCTGTATTTTTATGAGAAAAGAAAGGCGGCGGCAGACCGCTGATACCAAAGGGGCTGTCGGGAAATATCCGGTGCGGCAAAGATTTCGGCCGATATTTTCCGGCGGCCCCTGTCTGAGAAATGGATCAGGTACCTGCCGTCTTCGACAGAACCGGCAGACAGGTTTTGAGATCGGGCAGATGTCCGGTCAGACGGAAGCGAACGCGATCTCTCCCCGGCAGATCGTATATTTTACGGTTCCGCGAAGGTTCATTCCCGTAAACGGAGTGTTGCAGGCCCTGGAGCGGTAGGTCCTCGGGCAGAACGGTTCCTTCGGATCAAAGATCACAAGATCAGCCGGCGCGCCCGGCTCTATGGTTCCGTACGGCAGATGGTACAGTCTGGCCGGATTCAGAGACATTTTCTGAATAAGCTGCGGCAGCGTCAGATAACAGTGATCGACCAGGCTTGTGATGCCAAGCGCGAGGGAGGTCTCGAGGCCGATGATGCCGCTTGGAGCCTCGCCGAAGGGGCGTGCTTTTTCTTCCGCGCTGTGCGGCGCATGGTCGGTCACGATCAGGTCGATCGTTCCGTCCATGAGGCCTTCGATAACGGCCTGCCGGTCCGCTTCGGTCCGCAGCGGAGGATTCATCTTGGCAAGCGTGCCGTGTTCTTTGAGCGCCTCCTCCGTCAGGGTGAAGTGGTGCGGGGTGGCCTCGGCCCAGATGTGCGCGCCGAGCGCTTTGGCCGTGCGCACCAGGGCGACGGAATTGCGGGAGCTGATATGCTGGATGCTGACCGTCGCGCCGGTGTGAAGCGCCAGCATGCAGTCGCGCGCCACGAGAAGATCTTCCGCCACGTTCGGGGCGGTGGCGTTCGCGCCGCTCTGCCGGATAAAGCCGGGATGCTCTTCGTGGAAAGAAAGCGGAAGATTCAGATCCCTGGCCTTCTCCATGGCGAGGGCCGCGAGCCGGTCGTCCATCAGCGGGATCCCGTCGTCTGTGAATCCGCAGGCGCCGGCTTTCGCGAGCGCTTCAAAATCGGTCAGTTCTTTTCCGGCGAGACCGCGGGTGACGGACGCGGTCTGAAGGATGCGGATCTTTTCGTGTGAAGCTCTTGTGAGGATATCCCGGAGGACTTCCGGGGAATCGACCGCCGGTTTTGTGTTCGCCATGCAGACGACCGTCGAGAAGCCGCCGGCCGCCGCCGCTTCAGCTCCCGTGTGAAGGTCCTCTTTGTAGGTCAGGCCGGGATCCCTGAAATGTACATGGACATCGATCAGTCCGGGCGCGACGCAGCATCCCGCGGCGTCGATCACTTCCTCGCCGGGATGCGCGCGCAGCACGCCGATTTCCTGGATGGCGCCTTGTTCCACCCGCAGATCAGCCGAAAGTTCCGCAAGTTCGTCCGGCAGCAGGAGGGTTCCGTTTTGTATCAGCATGAGACTGTCTTCCTTTCTGTATGCTTTTGAGGCGGGTCAGGGGACTGCCGCCGTCTGCTGGTATTGTACGTTCAGACCGGACGCCGTGTCAAATATAATTTATGAGGAAAGGCGCGCATTTTTTCTTATAATTTGCCGATCCTGTAAAAAATGGTTGAAAAATCCCCGTGGATACGGTAAAATAAAAAAGATTGATGTGTTTCGAGAAAGAAAATCCTGAACGGATAATTTAAGGAGGAATAACAACATGATTTCAGCAGGCGATTTCAGGAACGGTATTACACTGGAGATGGACAACAATATCTATCAGATTATCGAATTTCAGCATGTAAAACCGGGAAAAGGTGCTGCATTTGTCAGAACAAAGTTAAAAAACATCATCAGCGGCGGTGTGGTTGAGAAATCCTTCCGTCCTACGGAGAAATTCCCGACCGCGCATATCGACCGTGTGGAGATGCAGTATCTTTATTCCGACGGCGATCTCTATCATTTCATGAATACGGAGACATACGATCAGATCGCGTTGAACCAGGATGCGATCGGCGATTCTCTGAAGTTCGTAAAAGAGAATGAAATGGTGAAGATCTGTTCTCACAACGGCAATGTATTCGCGATTGAGCCTCCTCTTTTTGTTGAACTCGAGGTGACGGAAACAGAGCCGGGCTTCAAGGGCGATACGGCGACAGGTGCAACGAAGCCGGCGACCGTCGAGACAGGAGCCGTCGTATATGTGCCGCTGTTTGTCGAGCAGGGCGATGTGCTGAAGATCGACACGAGAACAGGCGAGTATCTGTCAAGAGTATGACAGGGATTTTGCGCGCGTGAATTTATCCGGAGCAGACAGTCAGCTGTCTGAACAGTCATTGGAAATGTCTGGATGGGCCGATACGCGGGAGGAGACTTCCGGTATCGGCCTTCTTTTATGCGCAGGCCCAGGCAGGGAAACCAGCTGCTGACGCAGCACCTGGGCCGCGCAGACGAGCAGGAGGAAAAGTCGTCTCCTGCTCGATCGCAGGCCCGTGTAAGGAAATCAGCTGCTGACGCAGCACCTGGACCGCGCGGGCGGTCAGGAGGAAAAACCGCCTTCGGTCTGATTTTAATTCGTTTATAAAAATTTCTAAAATTTTTTCAAAAAAGCACTTGCAAAATAAGCGAACATGTGATATGGTAAGTGATATAAATCAGTGAGCAAGTTGCTCGTCACAGTGCAAATATCTGCACATTATTCCAAAATATTTTTATTCTGCTGAAATGGAATTCCGTTTTATTGAAGTATGGAGGCGATTACGATTGAACAACAGATTAAGACGCAGTTTGAACAACAAAGATTTTTCTGATCAGAGTAAGAAGGTGAAGGTTGGTTGAAGTATAAGGATTTTCTGACGCAGCTGGAAGACTGCATCCGATTAAGAGAAGGGGAGGAGGTGAGGATCCGGATCAGCCAGATCATAAAAAATAACGGAAAGCGCGTGGACAGCATTTCGGTTATGTCCCGGGAAGAGCGGGTTTCACCGGCGATCGGCCTTGATCCCTACTACCGGCAGGCGCTCAGGGGAACGCCGGTCGGGCAGATTGCGGATCAGATCCTGGACTGCATCTGCAGGTACAGAAGGCAGGGAATGCCGGACATGGATTCCTTCACCGATTTTGAGAAGGCGAAGGGAAGGATCGTCTGCCGAGTTGTCCATTACCGGAGAAACCGGAAGCTGCTCCGGATGATTCCGCACAGGAGGTTCCTGGATCTTGCGGTCATCTACTATTATCTGATGGATGAGGACAATTTTTCGAGCGCTTCGATCCTGATACAGAATAGTCATCTGGAAAACTGGGAAATCGGGGAGGAAGAACTTTACGCCAAAGCGGCCGCGAATACGCCGGTGCTGCTGCCGTATGAGTTTGGCAGCATGCTGTCCATCCTGCGGAGCATAACAGGGATTTCGATTCCTGAGGAAGACGAGGAGAAACAGAGCATGTATGTGCTGTCGAACCGTCAGAAGATGTACGGGGCGGTGAATATGATCTATAACGACATTCTTGAGATGATTGCCGGTTTTCTGGAGGAGGATTTCTATCTGCTGCCGGGAAGCGTGCACGAATGTATCATTGTCCCGGTTTCCCTGAACATGGGGGCCGCGGAACTTCAGGAGATGGTAAAAGAGGTGAACCGGACACAGGTCGAGCCGGAGGAATTTCTCTCGGATTCCGTCTATCGGTATTATCGGGGAAAGAGAAACCTGATGATCGCCGCGGAGGGAGAATGATCCGATCGGATAGGAGGCAGTTTCCCTCCTGATCATCCGCATGGGCATGGCCGTGGTCAGCAGCTGATCCCATATGCGGGTCTGCGCATAGGACGAATCGGGAAATTAAAACTCTGCCGGGGCAATAAAAAAACACACCTGGAGGGAATCGAACCCCCGCACATGGTACCGGAAACCACTGCTCTATCCTCTGAGCTACAGGTGCATATCGAAATACTTTTATATCCTATCACATAAATCCAAAAATGTAAAGAGAAGTTTTTTGAAAAGAGAAAAAATATGATTAAAAAATTTATGCTGAAAGCAGCGTTCATTCTGAGCGCCGCGGCGGCATGCTGGTTCTGGATGTTCAGGCCGGTCTACATAACGGGGAACCGGATGTTCCCGGCCGTAAAAGACGGGGATCTCTGCGTCATATACAGAAACGGGGATTATTATACCGGAAACCTGGTGGTCTACCGCGCGGACGACAAAACGCTGCGCGCCGGACGGATCGCGGCCGCCGCCGGACAGGAGATTAATTTTCCGGAAGGAGGCGGCTACACGGTGGACGGATATCAGCCCGCGGAAGATATCGCGTATCCGACTTATCAGGCGCGGGAAAGCGCGGTGAAGTATCCTCTGACCGTACCGGAGAACAGTTTTTTCATCCTGAATGATTTTCGTTCCGATGACGATGACAGCAGATCCTGCGGCTGCGTTGCCGAAAAGGATATCCTTGGGCGCGTGGTGTTTCTCTGCAGGAGGCGTGGCTTTTGAGAAAAACAGTTTTTTTCCTGGACCGGCTTCTGGACAAAAGCCTGCTGCTTTTGTTTCTGCTGTGTTTTCTGGCAGGCGTGTATGGTCTGTACGACAGTTACAGTATCTACAGCCGGACTGCCGACGACAGCCTGCTTTATTTCAAGCCGGGTTATGATACGGAAAAAGAACCGGAAAAAAAGATACAGGGCAGCCTGGCCGCGTGGCTGACGCTGAAAGACGCCGGGATTGACTGTCCTGTGATGCAGGGTAAAGACAATACAGAATACTTAAATAAGGATCCGTACGGGGAGTATTCCCTGGCGGGGAGCATCTTTCTGGACGCGAGGAATTCACCGGATTTTACCGACGGATATTCTCTGATCTATGGCCATCATATGGAAGGAGGGCTGATGTTTGGACCATTGGATCAGTATCTGGACGAGGCATGGTTTTCTTCGCATCGGGACGGCACGCTGACGGTTGAAGGGGAAACCTTCGCGCTGAAAGTCTATGCCGTTGTGGAATCGGACGCCGCGGCGGAAGAAATTTTTGCCCCGGCCGAGACGGATCCTGAGGAGACGTTCCGCTATATAAAGGAGACGGCGCTGTACTACAATGCCGGTCTGGAACCTGACCTCTCGGCGGGGGACCGGATACTGGGGCTGTCCACCTGCAAATATCCCGACGCGGCAGAGCGCACAATCGTATTCTGCTCGTACTGAGCGGGAGAACGGGACGCTTTTGATCCGAGCGTACTCTGTATTGATTTACATAAAATTCTCATCCATGGCGCGCTGCGGCGCAGACCTGGATGAACAAGCAAAGAAAGGAGTTTAAATTTATGAACAGAAATCGGAAAAAAATAAGACTGGCCGCCGCCGTTATGGCATCGGCTCTGACATTTGCCATGCCGGCAGCGGCAGAAGGCAGCGGCTACAGTGATCAGATCGGAGGAACTCTGACGACGCAGTTCACAAAATATGTGCTTCAGGATAAAAACGCGGTGATTCCCGACCTGAATTTCTCCTATGAGATCTCAGCGGGGAAGGCAAAATCCTACAATGTGGAGGGAAAGAAGTTTGAGGTCCTCGCGGGAGTCGATGCCGAAAATGTGACAATGAAAGGCGTCGGCACGGAAACGGAGAAGGAAATTCATTTTGACAGCTCTGATCCGACCAAAAATGACGGCGGAGCTTTCGTCAAAAACTATGACAAGGAAAAAGACAGTTACATCGAAAAATCGGCAGTTCTTGATTTCTCAAAGGTCCGGTTTACAGAACCGGGCGTCTATCGCTATATCATTACCGAATCAGGTGAAAACCGTTCCGTTGAAAACGACGCAGATAAAACCCGTGTCCTTGATGTGTACGTATATGACGTGACAGGGGCCGACGGAGTAAAAAAGCTGGAGGTCAACAGTTATGTGCTGCATTCTTCCGAGGACGACGAACCGGAGATCGAGATGGGCGACAAAAACGGAACGGCAGGAAACTACTCCCAGACAAAAGGACAGGGATTTACGAACGAGTACCAGACGGTGGATCTGACCTTCCGAAAAGAAGTATCGGGAAATCAGGCGTCCAAAGACAAATATTTCAAGTTTACCGTGGCGCTGACCGGGGGAATCAGAAACGACATCATAAATGTGGATATCACAAACGCGGACGGTACGGTGCAGTCGAACGCCGCCACGCTGGATACGTATGAAGGGGAGACAAATCCCACGCGGCTGACCTTTGACGGAGACGGAAATCTGACGCAGACGTTTTATCTCCAGCATGGCCAGGAGATCGTGATCCGGGGCCTTCCGGCCGGCGTCACCTACAATGTCACAGAGGCGGAGGAAGATTATAAGTCCACAGGATCCGGCGTGCAGGAATATGAGGATCAGACGGGCGGGACCACCGCGAAAGACGATATAAAGACTTCTTATCTCAACACCAGGGATGGAGTGATCCCGACCGGCGTCGCCATGGCGGTCGCTCCGTTTGCCGCTCTGACTGCCGCGGCGGGAGCCGGGATACTGGCCGTAACCAGAAAACGGCGCGAAAAATAAAATGCGTCTGCCCGAAAGCGGGGGAGGACGCAGGTCCTCCTCTGCGCGCATGATGCCGGGACGGATGTTCCGCAGCGGTTTTTCTGCCCGGCGTCATGCCGCACGAACTGGATTGGAAGGAGGCCCATGTTATGAAAAAGATAATGGCGATCGTCCTCGCGCTTACGTTTTCCGGTTTTTACGCAGATGCCGCATGTGCGGCCGTATCAGTCAAAGTACCTGTTTTATGCGAGGCGGAAGGGGATGATGATGTGTATATAGCAAAAATGGAAACGCTGGATGATACGCTTCTGGAAACGATCCGGGAAGGACTGCTCTATTTGAAAAATACGGAAAGCGGCGATTTTGTCATGGAATTTACGGAACCCGGAGAGTACCACTACCGGGTTCTGCAGGACAAGGAAGGATCCAGCGGCAATAATTTTGACGATACCGCGTTCGCTGTGGATGTCTATGTGTCCAGAAACGACGACGGGACGCTTGTCGCGGAACCGGTCGTATATGAGATGAACGGAAAGGAAAAAAAGACGGCCATACGGTTTCTGAATATGCCGAAGGAGTATTATGAAAAAGAGACGGAGACGGAAACCCCTGCTTCGGAAACAGAGGAGCCGGAAACCGGCAGGAGGGATCCGGAGCCTGAAATAAAAGACGATATAAAACCGGAAGGAGGCGGACCGTCGCCCTCTTCCGGGACCGGCTCCGGGGTTCCGGGCACGAGCGTCAGGACACTGGATCAGACGCCGGTCGTGTTTTTCGGCGTCCTGCTGCTGGTATCCGGCGCCGCGGCCGCGGTTCTTTCCGGCAGCGTGGCGGCGAACCGCAGAAAAGGCAGGAAAGGAGCGTTTAAACGATGAGGCGTGGGAATTTTGTAAAAAGAGCGGCGGCAATGGTCATGGCCGCCGTGCTTGCCGCCGGTTCTGCGGTACAGCCGGACTGGTATATATCCGCGAAAGGCGAAGAAACCGAATATATTCTGGCTGAGACAGAAGGAACAGCAAAAGAAAGCGGGGAAACGGCGTCAGAGAAGGCGGAAAGCCGGTCGGAGGAAATCCTGATACAGGAAACGGACGAAGCAGAAAACAGTACGGCGCAGCAGATGCAGGAGACGGAAAAAACGCCGGAAGCGCTGCCGCAGATCGAAATAGAAGACGTGTCCCCCGTACCGCCGGAGGCGGTCCCCGATGCGGATATGACGATTGACGTGCCGGAGGAACCGGTGACCGGGACAGTGACGCCTGCCGGAGAGGAAATGGAAGGCGGAATGCCCCCTGGGACGCAGACTGAGACAGCAGGTGAGATACAGATTGAAACAGAAGGCGGGATACAGACGGAAACGGAAACGGGAGAACTGGTGATTGTGGAGACGGAACAGATAAAAGAGACCGGGATGGCGGCGGAAACGGAAGAGGTATCGGATGCGGAGCAGGATTTTGTCTCTGACATTGCGGATCTGGAAATTCTGCCGGAAACCGGTGCGGATATTCCGGCGGAAAATGTTCCGGCAGAAATTTCGGAAGAACCGGCAGCAGAAGGCATGTGCGCGCTCCTCTATGAAAACGGAGATCTGGTATTTCAGAAAGGGGAGACGCCTGCCTCTGATAAGGGAAGCGTGAAAAAGAGCTGGACCGGACTCGACAGTCTGGCTCCCGCGGATGAGTACAGCTGGCCCTGGTACGCCGACCGGAAACTGATCCGGACCGTATCGTTTCGGGACGCGTATCGTCCGCCGACGGCAAGAGGCATGTTTTTTGACTGCAGCGAAATGGTATCGTTTGACGGAAAAAATCTTGACACCTCGTCTGTGACGACGATGAAGAACATGTTCAGCGGCTGTTCCTCCCTCGCGGAATTTGAGGGAAGCAGCTGGAATACGTCAGCTGTGACAGATATGAACAGCATGTTTCTGAACTGCTCTGCCCTTGCGCAGATCGATATAAGAGGGTGGGACATGAGCCGGGTGACGGCGATGACGAATACATTCCGGAATGCTCCTCTGCGCAGAATAACGCTGGGGCCTTTATGCAGGCTGCTTCCCGACGCGCTTCCCTATACGGTTCAGACCAGAGATCCGTCGACCGGAAAAACGTATTCTCAGACTGTTTCCTGGATCCGGGGCTCGACCGGGGAGACGTATACTTCAAAGGAACTCTGCACCGGTTACAGCGGCGCCGCGATGGCTGACACGTATTACTGGAAGATAACGGTATCGTTTGACGGGAACGGAGGGACGGCGGTTCCGTCTTCCGTCGGTACTTACGAAGGGGAGGTGCTGAAGAACCTGCCGTTTGCGAAGCGCAAAGGATATCTGTTTGACGGATGGTATACGGAAAGATCGGGCGGCAGCAGGCTGGGGCCGGGAGATCCCATCGCGCAGGAAACTTATTACGCACACTGGAACGTCTCTCACTATACGCTGATACTGCGCGCCTGCAGCGAGAAAGAAGAGGAAACCCAGGCAGAGCTTGCCTACGACGAACTTTATACGCTTCCGGGCGATCTGTTTGAAAACGGGGATCTGAAGCTGAAAAGCTGGAATACTTCCAGGGACGGAGCAGGCCGGTCTTTCAGTCCGGGGGAGGAGGTCTGGATGCTCACGGATGAAGACGGAGGACAGGTGATTTTGTACGCGCAGTGGGA
Organism: uncultured Lachnospiraceae bacterium; assembly: GCA_947630005.1. GTDB lineage: Bacteria > Bacillota > Clostridia > Lachnospirales > Lachnospiraceae > Choladousia. The sequence goes on along the minus strand of CANRGB010000010.1, from coordinate 26,070 downwards.
GGATGGCTCCGGGAAAACAAAAGTGATCTTCAATACACAGGGAGGAGAGCCGATGGATCCTCTGCCTGTGGAACCGGGGGCTTCCTATGGAAATGTGGTGCGGAATCTGATTCCGCTTTTTGAGGGACACACGTTTATCGCGTGGCATGTCGGTTCCCCGGACGGACCGCAGGTTAAGAGCGGCGACTGCATGGGGCAGGAAGATATCACGCTGTTTGCCGAGTGGAAACGCAATCCGGTCATCACCTTCGACATGAACGGGGAGGGATCGGAGACGTCGCAGAAACAGACAGCCTACGGAGGAAAAGCGGGACCCCTGCCCCGGTATTTTCCGGAGGACGGCCGGGTTCTGACCGGCTGGTTCACGGAGGCGTCGGGAGGAACTGAGGTAAAGCCTGACCAGGCGGTATATGAGGATGTGACCTTCTACGCGCACTGGGGCTGGAGACCCGTCTTTGACGCAAACGGAGGCATTATCACAAAATTGCCGGAGTATCCGGTTCAGGAGTCGGAAAAATATCAGATCGGCGCCCTGCCCGAAGTCAGGCGGGACGGTTATACGCTGAAAGGCTGGTTTCTGGACGACGGGACAAAGGCAGAGGAGGGACAGACGCTGGATCTCTCAAAGGGCGCCGTGCTCACGGCGGACTGGGAAGAACGCAAGACCGTGGAGCTCACTCTGGACCCGTCGCCCTGGGACAGCGCGTTCTCCGCGGGCGAAGCGAAGACGTTCCAAATCTATCAGGGGCAGCCTGTCGGAGTGCTGCCGGCTCCGAAATACAAGCCGTCCGACGGCAGGATTTTTCTTGGCTGGTTTGACCAGGAAAAGAGACAGTGGACAGAGGATATGGTGATCACGGAGGATACGGTGCTTCACGCCGCCTGGTCCGGTCCGGCCGTGCAGGTCACGTTTGACGCCGGAGAAAAAGCGGAGCCTTCCCGCAGCACTTTGAAGATACCGGCGGGAACCACGGTCAATGTACTGCCCGGGGCCAGAAAACAGGACTATATCCTGGAGGGCTGGTATACAGGGAAAGACGGCGCCGGAGAAAAACTGACGAGAGAGACAATCATCGAGAAAGAGACAACTTATTATGCGCGCTGGATTCCGTTTTCGCTGAATACGGCGGATCAGACGTCGGTCTATACTTACGGAGCGGAATGGGGCAATGCGTCAAACGAGAACGTGGATGCTTCCGGCGACAGCATGGTTGTTCATCCGACAGACAACCGGAAACAGACCGCGATGCTGCACATCCGGTTCGAGATGAATCTGGATATAGGGGAAGTGACGCTTCCGGAAGGAACCGTGCAGATCAGGATTCCCAAGTATGTCTGGAAAGACTGGGACAACAAGGATACCGGGACGAATAATCTGAGCGACAACATTCCGAAGTATCCGGATATCCGCTCCGGAATGTTCTTTTCCTATAAAGAGGAGGAAGACTGCTATCTTCTGGTCAATAATCAGCCGCTTTCCGGAGGGACCGGTCTGGACGCCGTCATTTCCTATACGGTCAGTCCGTGGGACGTGCCGGGCGGCGCGATGGACGCGGACGGGAGATATCTGGACGGATACCCGTATTATAAAGATAAGGTCGAGGTATCGTTCAGCGTGGACGAAGACAAGGACGGGGAGGCGGAGACAAGTGTGAGCAAGGAACTGTCCCTGGAGATGCATACGCATATAAGGACAGAGCCGGTCAAGAAGTTTTCGGCTTTCTATTATAACTGGCAGAGCAGCTGGGGAGAAAAACCCGCGGACGCGGATGATTATTTCTATACCTGCTGGTATCTGGACGTCGATTTTTACAATCATGTAAATCAGCCGGGAACCTATGAATGGACGGAGGACGGGCAGATCCACGACGGGACAGTGGTCGTCCTGAAGAATCCGGTCGGTGCGGTTGACAATGCGGGGCACCGGAATACGGTGATTCTGAGGCATCCGATCAGCCTGCTCAGGGACGCTCCCGCGGAAGGGCTGCCGCTGCACAATGAGGCGGTTCTAAAGATCACCTGGAAATCGGGATATGAAATGTTCTGCAAGGTGCAGGCGGATACGCGGGTCTACCGGGACGATCAGTATCCGCCCGGAGAATTTGACAAAAAGAGGCACGGTTACAGATCCGGGGAACATCCGGACAACAAGCTGATCGTGGGCGGACAGGAGATCCTTGTGAAGGATGAAAAGGACGTCAGCATGGACTGGGAACTGGAATACGACGGCGGAACACAGGAACATCCGGTCTGGGATGAGAAAACGGGAACCTACACGGCAAAGGAACGGACGATCCGGATCCGGGACGGACTTTCAAAAGACATGCTGTATTCATCCGGAAGAGCCCAGGCAAAATATATCTGGGAGCCCGATACGGGGAACATAGAGCTGTCGGACAACGATTACTCTTTTGTGTCGCTGGAGCTGGACGTGTGGGAGTACGACGCCGAGTGCAGGGACGGCTTGTGGACGGATCCGGTTCTGAATACAGATACGGAAAGTATAAAAAGCTTCGATATCTATATCCGGCGCAGAGGATCTGACCGCCTGGTCTTCTGGACAAGCGTGCCCGGCACAGGGCTGAAGCTGGACGAAAGCTATCCTGACAGGACCATTCAGTTCCCGGAAGGGACCGTAGGCTTTGAACTCCGGCATGATACGTCGTTCTATCAGACCGATATCAGACTGCGGCTGCTGGCGGCCCTGCATCCGACGCAGAGAGTAAATGGGCTGGTGACATCCGACATGGAGGCGGGAGCGACGTCGCTGATCAAGAACAAAGCGCACTGCGATGTCTGGGAAAAAGAAGACGGAGAAAACAGTCCGTATTTTTCCGCCACAAACTATACGGGTCCGGATGACGCGGCAAATAAAGCGATCTGGGAGCTGAATATGAGTGAGACGACGCAGTACGCGTGGAAGCATACGGGGGACAAGGATGATATCGTGATCGACGTGACCCGGGGAACGCAGGACATTCCGATCTATATAGGCGGATGGAACTATAATTCATCCGGGAAGAGGAAGACGCAGATGAAGAGCGGAATCCTGTATGACCTGCTGCCGAAAGGAACGACTGTGGATACGTCGACTCTGTTCGGGTTTCCGATCCGATCAAACTGGAACGCGCCGAGTCATCTGAGGAAGAGGGCGCCGGACTATGACAGCTACAGCCAGTATTCCTCAAAGCTCAGCAAGTCCCGCTACAATGTACGTTTTACGGAAAACTGGAAAGGTTCCGGCAGGACGATGATGGTGATCACGTTTTCACTTCCGGATGATCCGGAGACGACGGGCGCCGAATTTTTCTACCTGCTGCACAATACTTATGAAAATATCCTCCTGAACGGGACGACTGTGGAGAATGATCTCGCGTTCGTAAACACTTCGGAGGACCGCATGCCGCCGGTGGAACTTTCAGGGAAGCAGACGGTGATCAAAGATGCGCATCTGTATGACAGTCTCCAGGCAGAATATGAGGGATTTATCTCATACGATATAGCGTCGGTAAACTACAACCCGGTTGACGCGTACTCCTGGGGATTTGAAAAAAGCGTGAAGACGGAGTCCGACTACAAAGGCAGCGGGGAAGTATTTCCGGGAACGGCGTATACCTATAAGCTGATGTACCGGCAGTCCGATTCGGCCGTAAGTTCGGGGATCGTGTTTTATGATCTTCTGGAGGGAGGCTATTTTGCAGAAAGCGAGGACGGGCAGCAGTGGATGGAATCGCAGTGGCACGGGACATTTCAGGGTATTGACGTACAGGAGGCGGCGCAGAAACTGTCCGGCAAGTCTGAGACAGTCCGCTGCGCTCCGACAGTATGGTATGCGACGAAAGACCGCAGCCTGTTTACTGAGGCGGATTACGATCTGTCCAGAACGGAAATCTGGAGCACCGCGCCGCCGGAAGATCTGTCACTGATGACGGCGGTCGCGGTGGACTGCAGCAGAAGCACGGACGGCACGGAGTTTATTCTGACCGGCCGGGAGATCCTGAATATTTACATTCACATGCGGGCCCCGGAAGAAGTACAGCTGGATACGGTATACACTTATAATGAAGGGCGCGTTCTGGCGAGGAAAGGGAATGTCGGAGAACCGACAAGCCTGACTTCGGACGCCTGGGTGGAAGTCATAGCCGGGGAACCGGATCTGCACAAAGAGTCTGATCCCGCAAGCGGCACGCCGGAAAAACCGGCCCCGCTGAAACAGAATGAGGATTTAACGTATACGCTGTCTGTAGTCAACAGCGGCACAGTGCGGACAATGACGGATATCGTTGTCGAAGATGACATTCCCGACGGACTGGACATCAAAGCGTCAGAGGTCATGGTATGGTTTGACAATCCAAAGGAGAAGATGAAAGTCAGCGAATCGCCGCGCATCTCAATGACAGAATCCGGCCGCCATCTGGAATTTCTGATTTCTTCGCTTTCTCCGGGCGAGACAGCGCATATCGAGATTCCGTGCAAAGTAGCGATAAGCGAGGGACTTCTGGTAAATACGGCGTATGTCACTTCCGTAAACAACGTGGAGAAGCAGGTATCTTCGGAGACGACGTACCATGAGGTTGTATCGCACAGCGCCCTGCGCGTTGACAAAACCGTGAAGGGAAGTCTGGGAGATAAGTTTTATCCGTTTTCCTTCCGTCTGAAATTCACGGGAGGAGAGACGGAACTGCCGGATACATGGAACTGCAGAAAGGGAGACCTGGAATTTTCCGTCACGCCGGATGAAGAGGGATATCTGACCTTTATGCTCGCGGACGGAGAGAGCATTGAATTTCCGGAGGTGCCCCGCGGACTTCACTATGAAATTGAAGAGACGGACGGGACGTTTATGGGCTATGAAGTTGAGGCAGAAAACAGCAGCGGAGAGATCGGGGAAGAAGACGTGCAGGTGTCGTTTGTCAATACAAAAAACGGCGCCGTTCCGACAGGGGCGTGGAGCGGCCTGCGCGGCTGTCTGATACTGACGCTGTCCGTCGCGGCCGTTCTGTTTCTGGCAATAATCAGAAAACGGGCCAGAGAAATCGAGTAGGAGGCGGTTTTTTCCCTCCTGCTCGCCGCGCGGTCCGCATGCTGCGCCAGCAGCTGATTTCCATATGCGGGCCTGCGCATAAAATAAAAGGTCCCGCAGGCCGCAGCCGGTCTGCAGGATCTTTTTTGATACCCTGGCTCGTGTAAGGAAAATAACTGCTGACACGGCGATCAGGCGGAAACCGCCTCCTGCCCGGCCACAGACCCGTATAAGGAGATCAGATGTTTCGGAACATTTCCGGCTTCGCGGCCCCCGCCGATCACAGACAGCATTCCCCGATCATCCTGCCGATGTCGAGAATATCGCTGGAACCGGAAAATTCCAGGCAGATTTTTCCCAGCCCGCTGATCCAGAGCTCCAGCTCGCTTTCCATATCAAAATGGCCGGAGGTTTCAACAGAAAACACCTGTATTTTGGAATATGGGATTGTGGTGAAATCTTTCTTTTTGCCCGTTACCCCCTGGATATTGGCGGTGATCAGGCGCTTATCCGTGAACACGACAAAATCGCGGATCGCCTTGTAGGTGCCGATGACCGATTCGCCTTTGATGAGCAGGGGCGAAATGCACTTGACGACGGAATCCTCGGAAACTTTCCGCAGTTTAATCACATCATTGTTCTTAAAATCAATCATAATCCTTCCCTCTTTCTGCTTTTGCGCTGTTAATATGCTGACATGTCTGCGATCCTGAAAATGATGATACCACAGACTTTTCCGCAAGACAATATTTCCGCGGATATTCCGTTTAAAAACAGAGCCTCCGGGGAAAAAATTGTAAAAGATATTTAAGAAACCCCCTACTTTACAATCAGGTAGCGATATGCTAGAATTGAAGAAATTATGTGATTATTCAGGAAATAAGCGGGTTTTGAGTCAATACAGGAACAGGGGGAATGAGCTATGAAAAATATCAAAGATATCAAGGAGTGGATATCTGATAATCTGAGATATTTACTGCTCGGACTGGCCGCGCTTTTGGTGATCGTCATTATTTTCCTTGTGATAAGGCTGGTTACAAACTGGGGGAAAAAGGAAGTATACGACGGGCGGACAGAGGCGGAAACGGAACAGGCAGGCCGTAAAGATGAGAAGGAATCGTACGGAAAGAGCAATGTTTCCCTGGTTTCCAATGATAAAGATATCCTCGATGTTATAACCCGATACTATGAGGCGAAAGCAGATAAGGACTATGAGACGATCCGGGAGATCAATCCCGCGTTCAGCGCCGAGGATGAAGCGGATCTTGCGAATAACAATGTTTTTGAGAGCTATGACAATATCTCAGTGTATTCAGCAGAAGGGATCGAAAAAGATTCCTATCTTGTATATGTGTACTTTGATCTGAAGATCTCCGGGGTACCGACGCCGATACCGACGCTGGTGGATGAATATCTCCAGAAAAACGACGACGGGGATCTGGTCATTGCCGACAAGTACAGTACGCAGGAACGTGTCGATTTTATCGAGGGAATGAGAACGTCGGACGCGGTTCAGGGTATCGCCAGGGAAGTAAACCAGAAACTGGAGAAGGCGGCGGAATCCGACGAAGAACTAAAAGAATACGTAGAGAAAGCGAAAGCGGAAAAGGAAAAATCTTCGGATTCGGATGAGGAGGAAGATACTTCATCCGCGGATGTTCCTGAAGTGAACGGTACGGCCAGAGCCACCACGGAGGTCAGGGTCCGCAGTGAAGCGTCCACGAACGGCACGATTTACGGAATGCTCACGACAGGATTTTCCGTGACGGTACTCGAGAACCTTGACAACGGCTGGTCGAAGATCCGTTATACGACAGGCGGAGTTACCATTGAAGGATATGTGATGACGCAGTACCTGGAAGCTGATAATTCTTCGCAGGACTGAGCCGAAAAAGCAGTGCACGGACGCATTTTTTGAGGAAAGAGCGGCGGCTGATGCTACAGAGAAAACTCGCGAACGCGAGTTTTTCTCTTGTCTGCGCGAAGGCAAAGCGAGGGAGCCATGTACGGAGGGTTTGATTCACGAAAAACAGGAAAAACTTCCCCGTACAAGGGCGACAGAGCGCGCCCGCGACAATGAACGAAACCGCGGAGCAGGTTTCGGGAATCTGCGCGAAGGCAAAGCGAGGGAGCCGAAAGGAGGAGTCATGGAACGTGATCTGCGGGAAAATGCGGAAGCGGACGGAGTGCGCCTGAACCGTTATATCAGCGAAGCGGGCCTCTGTTCGAGAAGGGAAGCGGACAGACTGATTGAACAGGGAGCGGTTCGGATCGACGGGCAGACGGCCCGGATGGGAACCCGGGTACTTCCGGGGCAGCAGGTGACTGTGAACGGAAAAATTCTCACAAAAGAAAAAGAAAAAATCCTGCTCGCTTTTCATAAGCCCCGCGGGGTCGTGTGCACCACGGATACCAGATGGGGCGACGTGACGGTGGATGAGCTGATGCGTTATCCCAAACGGGTCTTTTCCATCGGCCGGCTGGACAAGGATTCCGAAGGGCTTCTTCTGATGACGAACCAGGGGGATATCCTGAATAAAATTCTGAAGGCCGGCAATGCGCATGAGAAAGAATATCTGGTGACGGTCGACAGGAAAGTTACGGAGGATCTGATCGGCGCATTGTCAGAAGGAATGTATCTGAAAGAACTTGGGGTCAGGACAATGCCCTGTCAGGCGGAACGGACAGGAGAACGGCAGTTTCGGATCATTCTTCGGCAGGGACTCAACAGGCAGATCCGGCGCATGTGTGAAGCGGCCGGCTGTCATGTGGAGCGGCTTGTGCGGGTGAGAGTGATGAATATCGAACTGGGGGATCTGAAGCCCGGGGAGTACCGCAGCGTTACAAAGGAGGAATTTGCCCGGATGAATGAGCTGCTCCGGGGGTCGAGCAATCATCCGGACCGAAAACGATCCGGGATATCCGACGATCCGGAGAAACGTGTTTCGGGCAGTTATCCGAGCCGGAAACAATCCGGGACATTCAGCGGTACCGGGGAACATGTTTCGGGCAGCTATCCGGACCGAAAACGATCCGGGATATCCGGCGATACGGAGAAACGTGTTTCTGGCAGCTGTCTAAGCCGGAAACAATCCGGGACATTCAGCGGTGCCGGGGGCCGTGTTTCGGGCAGTTATCCGAGACGGAAAAGTCCGGGGTATGGCGAAAAAGGGAGAGAGGCGCGGCAGACGAAAAAGAAATGAGAGGGGTCGAAACCTTGGAAAATCAGAAAATTGAGAGAATGCGGGAGCTCATCCGTATCCTGACAGAGGCGGCGAAGGCTTATTACCAGGAAGACCGGGAACTGATGAGCAATTATGAATATGACAGATTTTACGACGAACTTGCGCGGCTTGAGCAGGAGAGCGGGACTGTTCTGACTGGCAGTCCGACCACGAAAGTCGGATATGAGGTTCTCGACGAACTGCCGAAGGAGAGGCACGAGTCCCCGATGCTGTCACTTGACAAGACGAAGGACATAGAAGGCCTGAAAAGCTTCGCGGGAGATCATCAGACTGTTGTCTCGTGGAAGCTGGACGGGCTGACCGTTGTCCTCACTTACCGGGACGGCCGTCTGGAAAAGGCGGTGACGCGCGGAAACGGCGAGATCGGAGAGGTCATCACGAACAACGCGCGCGTTTTTCAGAATATCCCGCTTCAGATATCCTATCCGGGCGAGCTGATCCTGCGCGGCGAAGCGGTGATCACTTATACGGACTTTACGAGGATCAATGAGGAGATCGGGGATGCGGACGCGAAATACAAGAATCCCAGAAATCTCTGCAGCGGCTCGGTCAGACAGCTCAATAATGAGATTACGGCGCGCAGAGGTGTGAGATTTTATGCGTTTGCCCTTGTGCGGGCCGACGGCGTGGATTTTGAAAATTCGCGAAAGAAGCAGCTTGAATGGCTGCAGTCGCAGGGCTTTGACGTGGTGGAGCATTATATGGCGGACGCCTCGGCGATGGAGGAAACCGTGCGGAAGTTTGCCGATAAGATCTCGTATTTTGATGTGCCTTCCGACGGTCTTGTTCTCATCTATGACGATATCGCTTACGGGCAGTCTCTTGGGAGGACGGCAAAATTTCCGCGTGATTCCATCGCGTTTAAATGGCGCGACGAAATCAGGGAGACGAAGCTTCTGGAGATTGAGTGGAGTCCGTCGAGGACGGGACTGATCAATCCGGTGGCGATCTTCGAGCCCGTGGAACTGGAAGGATCGACCGTCAGCCGGGCAAGCGTCCATAACCTCAGTATCATGAAAGCGCTCGCGCTTGGGATCGGCGATACGGTCACGGTTTACAAGGCGAACATGATCATTCCTCAGATCGCGGACAACCTGACGCGCAGCGGCAGGATTGAAATTCCGGCCTTCTGCCCGGCCTGCGGGAAGGAAACGAAAGTGCAGAATGTCCGCGGTGTGGAGACACTGTACTGTACCAATGAGGCCTGCGTCGCGAAAAAAATCAAGGCGTTCACGCTTTTTGTCAGCAGAGACGCGCTGAATATCGACGGTCTTTCCGAGGCGACGCTGGAAAAATTTATCGCGAAAGGCTTTATCCATTCTTTTGCGGATATCTTTCTGCTGGAAAAACACAGGGACGAGATCGTGGAGATGGAAGGATTCGGGGAGAAATCGTTCGCAAATCTCATGGCAGGAATCGAAAGCGCGAGACATACGACGCTTTCCCGGCTGATCTTCGGACTTGGGATACCGGGGATCGGCGCCGCCAACGCGCGGATGCTCTGTCGGCATTTCAGGCAGGATCTGACGATGATACGGGCGGCTTCCGTGGAGGAACTCTCCGAGATTGACGGGATCGGGGAAGTCCTGGCAGGGGCGGTCGCCGCGTATTTTCGCGACAAGGAAAACAGCGCGAATCTGGAACGGCTGCTGGGACAGCTGCAGATCGAGTCCCCGCAGCCGGAAAACGAAGAGGAACAGACGCTTGCAGGAAAAACTTTTGTGATCACGGGGACGGTCACACATTTCGCGAACCGAAATGAACTGAAAGCTTATATTGAGAGCCGCGGAGGAAAAGTGACCGGGAGCGTTACGAAAAAGACAGACTATCTGATTAATAACGACACAGCTTCATCGTCGTCAAAAAATAAAAAAGCGAAGGAACTGAATATTCCGATCCTGTCGGAGGAAGCCTTCCTGGCGCTGTAAGGAGGAGTAGCATGCCAATCAGAGTACAGACAGATTTGCCGGCAAGAGAAATTCTGGAAAGAGAAAATATTTTTGTGATGGATGAACACAGGGCGATCCATCAGGATATCCGTCCGATTCAGATTGCGATCCTGAATCTTATGCCTCTTAAGGAGGAGACAGAGCTGCAGCTTCTGCGTTCTCTTTCAAATACGCCTCTTCAGGTGGACATAACGTTTGTGCGCGTGAGCAGCCACGAAGCAAAAAACACATCCGCGAGCCATCTGAACCAGTTTTATGTGGGATTCAACGAGATCAGCAGCCGCCGCTTTGACGGGATGATCATCACGGGAGCCCCGGTGGAGATGCTGGAGTTTGAGGAGGTGGATTACTGGAAAGAGCTCACAGAGATCATGAGCTGGACGAAGTCAAATGTCACCTCCACAATTTACCTGTGCTGGGCGGCGCAGGCCGGGTTGTACTATCATTACGGACTGCAGAAGCGCCTGCTTGACAAGAAGATGTTCGGACTGTTCTGGCACCGTGTCCTGAACCGCAAGGTCCCGCTGGTGCGCGGTTTTGACGATGTATTTCTCGCCCCGCACTCCCGCCATACGGAAGTGCCGATCGAGGATATCCGAAAATGCAGGGAGCTGACGATTCTGGCGGAATCAGACGAGGCGGGACTGTTTCTCGCGATGGCGGACGGCGGCAGGAAGATATTCATCATGGGACATCCGGAATATGACAGGGTGACGCTTGACGCGGAATACAAGCGGGACCTCTCCAAAGGACTTCCGATCGAGATACCGAAGAATTATTATATAAATGACGATCCTTCCATCAAGCCGAACCTGATGTGGAGGTCGCACGCCAACAACCTGTATACGAACTGGCTCAATTACTACGTCTATCAGGTGACGCCGTACGATCTGATGGGGACGCCGGATTTTACGGATATTTAGGGCGCAGCTAAAATATCAGCGGGGGATCAAGGGGGTGTCTTTGTGGAAGATAAACGGCATATTTATATCGCGATTGACCTGAAATCATTTTATGCATCGGTAGAATGCGTGGAAAGAGGACTGGATCCGATAACTACGAATCTTGTAGTGGCGGACGAAAGCAGGACCGCAAAGACAATCTGCCTCGCTGTTTCTCCGTCACTGAAATCATACGGAATCCCCGGCCGCGCAAGGCTTTTTGAAGTGATACAGAAGATCGAGCAGGTAAATGCGGCCCGTCAGGCTCATGCTCCGGAAAGAAAATTTTCAGGAAAATCGAGCAGTGATACTGAGCTGAAAAAGGATCCATCCCTAGCTGTTGATTACATCGCGGCGGTCCCGCGCATGTCCTATTACATGCAGTACAGCACAAAGATCTATCAAATATATCTCCGGTATATTGCGCCGGAGGACATTCATGTTTACAGTATCGACGAAGTATTCATGGATGTGACCGGATATCTCGGCATCTACGGCCTGTCGCCGCATGATCTGGCGGTGAAGATAATCAGGGAAGTCCTTGCCGAGACGGGAATCACTGCGGCGGCAGGCATAGGCACAAATCTTTATCTTGCGAAGATCGCCATGGATATTGTGGCAAAGCATGTTCCGGCGGACGAAAACGGCGTCCGGATCGCAGAACTTGACGAAATGACTTATCGTAAAAAGTTATGGACACACCGGCCGCTTACCGATTTCTGGCGTGTCGGCAGAGGATACGCAAAAAAGCTGGAACAGAACGGGATTTATACGATGGGTGACGTCGCACGGCAGTCGCTGCGGGATGAAGATTTTCTCTATAATCTGTTTGGCATCAACGCGGAGCTTCTGATCGATCACGCATGGGGATGGGAGCCTTGTACGATTGCGGATATCAAGGCGTACAAGCCGGAATCCAGCAGTATCAGCTCCGGCCAGGTACTGCGGCGTCCTTATACGTTCGATGAGGCGAGGCTGGTTGTTCATGAAATGGCCGATGCCCTGGCGCTGGATCTTATGGATAAAGGACTGGTTACAACGCAGATTGCTCTGACTGTGGGATATGACACGGAGTGTCTGACGAATCCTGATATCCGGAAGCTGTATCACGGGGAGGTCAAAAGGGATCATTACGGCAGGGAGATTCCTAAACATGCCCACGGATCCAGAAATCTGACGAGGGCAACTTCATCCGGCAGATTTATATCGGATGCGGCGCTGGAACTGTATGACAGCATTGCAGACAGAAATCTCCTTGTGAGAAGGATGTATGTCGCCGCAAATTTTGTATCTTCTGAGAAAGAGAAAAAAGAGAATCCTGCATATGAGCAGATAAGTCTCTTTGATTATATGGACGCCTGGGATGACGCCTCTCAGAGAGAAAGAAAAGACGAGGAAACCAGACTGCAGAAAGAAAAGGACATGCAGCAGGCTATACTCAGCATAAGAAAAAAGTATGGGAGCAATGCCGTGTTTAAAGGTCTGAACCTTGAGAAAGGTGCGACTGGTCTGGAGAGAAACAATCAGATCGGGGGACACAGAGCATAGGAGACAGTTACAGGAGGGGCAGTATTTGTGAACAGAGACATCCGTGATTACAGGGATATCATTGACATGCCGCATCATCAGTCAGAGACGCGTCCCCATATGAGCAATGCTGACCGGGCGGCACAGTTTTCTCCGTTTGCCGCGCTGACAGGTTATGATGATGCTGTGGAAGAAGCGGCAAGGCTGACGGATGAAAGGTTTGAACTAAGCGAGTACAGAGCCGCGGTGCTCAGCGAAAAGATGGATTACTTATGTAAAAGAATATCCGAACATCCGCGGGCAGGCATTACGTACTTTGTGCCGGATGGCAGAAAAGAAGGAGGATCTTACGTGACAAAGACCGGCCGCATAAGGAAAATCGACGGCGTGAAAAGGGTCGTGGTGTTTGACGACAAGTCGGCAATTGCGATAGAGGATATTTTTGATATCGAGATCGAAGGGGATGTGCACGCCCTCTAAAAATATATTGAAAATGAAAAAGCGTTATGGTACAGTATTATCGGCTTCTGATTAAAAAGGGTACAAGACTCTTTTTTTATTGAAACCGCGGGAATTAAACGGGTGGGAAACAACGTGAAACTAGAGTGGGGAATGAAGCCGGGAGACGGCCGCGTGGGTACGGCTGTGCGGAAACATGAGAAATCAGGAAAGGAAGATACATATGAGCAATAAACTTACAAAGAAGAAGAAACCAAATCAGAAGAGCGGACCGGCGAAGAAAGCGGCGCCGGCAAAAGCGGGCGACGCGAAACAGAAGAGCGCGCAGGAAAGCAAAAAGCCGAACAAGGCGCTGATCGCGGCGGGAATCTGTGTGGCCGCAGCCGTCATTGCCGCTGTGATTTTCTTTGTGTGGAAAGGAACGGGAAAAGATTCCGGCGCGGGGAAGCAGGCGGATGCCGGCGGCGCGTCCCAGGCGTCCGGTCCGGTTGCCACGATCTCTGTAAAGGATTACGGCGATATTGTGGTTCAGCTCGACGAGGAGGCGGCTCCTCTGACGGTTGAAAACTTTGTGAAGCTTGTAAAAGAAGGGTTTTATGACGGGCTTACGTTCCACCGGATCATCGACGGTTTCATGATTCAGGGCGGAGACCCGCTCGGGAACGGAACGGGAGGATCGGATCAGACGATCAAAGGGGAATTTTCGAGCAACGGTGTGGACAACCCGATCTCACATAAACGCGGCGTTATCTCTATGGCCCGGTCAAACGATCCGGACAGCGCGAGCAGCCAGTTTTTTATCGTGCAGTCTGACAGCACGTATCTTGACGGCGATTACGCCGGGTTCGGGCATGTCACGAGCGGCATGGAGATCGTGGATCAGATCTGCAAGGATGTGCCCGTCCAGGACGACAACGGCACGGTGAACGCCGAAGATCAGCCGGTGATCGAAAAGATCACGCTTGAAGAGTGAACGGGAGCCGCGAAAACGGAAATTCTCTGAAAACCGCCGGAAAATTCTTGAAAAGTTCACAAATCCGAAATGCGGAAGCGGATGTTTTATGCTATACTTAACAGATAAAAACGGATTCTGTGAATCCGGCGCGAAGACATACAAATTTTACAGGATGGAGGGAAGGAGATGGGAAAGTACGTACTGCTTGCCGAGACGGGCGCGGACATACCTGACGATATCGCAAAACGTTACGGCATCTGGAAGGTACCCATGCATGTGACTTTTGACACGGAAACGAAAAATGACGGTGATTTTCCGACGACGGAGGTTTTTGACTATCACAAAAATACCGGGAAGCTGCCGAAGACCAGCGGGAGTACCCCGTCGGATTTTGAAGAGGTATTTGACAGGATACATGCGCGGCACCCGGATAAACATATTCTGCATCTCGCGTATTCCGCGGCGACCACCTGCTCTTATCAGAGTGCGCTGATTGCCGCGAAAGGGCGTGATTATGTGACAAGCATCGACACGAAACATGTTTCCGCGGGGCAGGCGCTTGTCACCATTTTTACCGCCAGATACCTGGAGGAGCACCCCGACTGCTCTCTGCAGGAAATCGGGGAAAAGGTGAAGCAGCTGAGCGGCCGCTGCCGCATGGGATTTCTCCCGGGAGATCTGGAATATCTCAAGGCAGGAGGACGCGTCAGCAACGCCGCTTATCTTGGAGCGAAGATCCTCTCGCTGAACCCGCTGATCGAACTGATTGACGGAAAGCTTGAGGCGACGAAAAAATACCGCGGCAGCATGCGCAAAGCGGCGCCGAAAATGCTCGAGGACTATCCGGTTTCCCAGAAATTTTCAAAAGAAGTGATTGCGTTCGTGTATTCCCCGGGACTTAGCCAGAAGATTCGAAGCGTGCTGGAACAGCGGGCGCGGGAGATGGGATTTTCGGAAGTCCTGTGGATTGAGACCGGCTGTGTCGTTTCCACGCACAGCGGGCCGGGAGCTTTTGGGATCAGCGGATTCGTGAGCTGAGAGGAACAGTCTATGATTGCGGACATGCATTGTGATACATTGAGCGAGCTGCGAAACCGCAGAAAAAACGGAAGCGCGGAGGGGCTGCAAAAAAACAGCCTCTGTCTGGATCTTGACAGGATGAGGGAGCAGTCGTACACGCTTCAGAATTTCGCGGTGTTCGTGGATCTTGCAGGGACAGAGGATCCGTTTGCGGACGCTCTGGAACAGACGGAGCTTTTTTGGGAGGAAATACGGAAAAACGAAGAGACTGTCAGGGCGGTCGTCTCGTATGCGGAGATGGAACGCAGCCGAAGCGAGGGGAAAATCTCCGCGATGCTGACGCTTGAGGAGGGCGGCATGTGCCAGGGCGATATCCGGAAACTCCGGGCGCTCTATGAGAGAGGCGCACGGATGATGACGCTCTGCTGGAATTATGAAAACGAACTGGCGTATCCGGCGTTTTATGAGTCCGCGCAGCCTTTGGGAACGGGCGCGGGACCGCAGGGCCTGAAACAGAAAGGGATCGAATTCCTTGAGGCAATGGAAAGCATAGGCATGATTCCGGATGTCTCGCATCTGTCGGACGAAGGCGTCCGGGATGTGCTCGCAGTCACGCGGAAACCGTTTGCGGCGAGTCATTCCAATGCGCGTGCCGTGTGGAACCATGAGAGAAATCTTCCCGATGATCTGCTGTGCGCGATGGGAGAGCGGGGCTGTGTGATCGGACTGAATTACTATCCGCTGTTTTTGAACGGGGGAGCGGCCGGGGAATCCGCGTGCGCGTCGATTGCCCGTCATGCCGTCCATATCGCGGAAAAAGCGGGAATCGAGAGTGTCGGACTTGGTTCGGATTTCGATGGGTTTGAGTCGGAGTCGGATATTGCCGGCGTATCGGATATCGGCAGTCTCGTCTGGGCGCTGCACCGCGCCGGCTTCAGCGGCCGGGAAGTCGATCTGATCTGTGAGGGAAACGTCCGGAAGCTTTACAGGGAGATCCTTGGCTGATCCGGAAATTTTGAATTTGTCCGGCGCAGAAGCCGGATCCGTTTTGACGGCGGGATCGTCCGCGGAGGCGGACATGCCTGATGATACAGGAATTTTTTACGGAAATACTGCCGTTTTGCAGAACAGGCAGAGGGGGATATTTGGAGAACAGACATGAAAAAGATGACACTTGTGATTATGGCGGCCGGAATCGGCAGCCGTTTTGGACAGGGAATTAAACAGCTTACTTCGTTTGGACCGTCCGGTGAGATCATCATGCATTATTCGATCTATGACGCGATAGAGGCCGGTTTTGAGAAAGTCGTATTTGTGATCCGCAGAAGTATGCTGAAGGATTTCAAAGAAGCGATTGGCGACCGTGTGGCCGGAAAAGTGGAGACCGCTTATGTATTTCAGGAGCTGGAAGATCTTCCGGAAGGATTTGAGAAACCGGACGCCCGCGTAAAGCCCTGGGGGACAGGACAGGCGATCCTGGCCTGCAGGGATGTGATAGACGGACCGTTCGCGGTCATCAACGCGGACGATTATTATGGAAAGGACGCTTTCCGAAAAGTATATGATTACCTGAGCCGTGTCCGGAACGCGGAGGAAGGGAAATTTCATTTCTGCATGGCGGGCTTTCGGCTGAATAATACGCTGTCGGAGCACGGAGGTGTGACGAGAGGGATCTGCAGCGTGAACGCGGACGGAGAACTGATCTCGATTGCGGAGACGAGGAATATCATAAAGACGAAGGAAGGTCCCGCGGTCAGAGAAAAGGACGGAACGATAAAAAAGCTCGCCCCGGATTGTCTGGTCTCGATGAATTTCTGGGGATTTACGCCGGACTTTATCGAAGAGCTTGCGCAGGGTTTTTCCAGGTTTCTGGAAACGCTGAACGGAAATGAGCTGACAGCCGAATATCTTCTTCCGATGATCATTGACCGCCTTCTGAAGGAAGAGCGGGTGGAACTGACCGTGCTGGGATCCCGGGACCGCTGGTTTGGAATCACTTTCCAGGAAGATGTTCCGATCGTGCGGAAGGAAATCGGGGATCTGATCGCGCAGGGGGTCTATCCGGCGGACCTGTTCGGAAAATAAACCGCATGTCCGCGCGCGGACAGCAGGAGACAAAGCTGACAGAAAGAATCCCGAAAGGAGCAGGGGTTTTTCCTGTCAGCTTTTTATTCTGCGGGAAGTATAGAATTTAAAACAGAACCAGAGCGCCAAAGTGTGGCGCAAAGGAAGAAGAACGGAGGGAAATGTCTGTGTCACTGCACAAAACAGCCGTAATCTCGGATACGCACGGGATCCTGCGTCCGGAGGTGCTTGAGATTCTCCGGACGGCTGAACTGATCCTGCACGGCGGGGATCTTGCCAGCCGGAAGACTCTGGATGAGCTGCAGAAAACGGCCCGAGTGATCGCGGTCAGAGGAAACTGCGACCGGGACTGGGCGGAAGATCTTCCCAGGGAGGTGTTTTTTGATCTGTACGGCAGGAAGGTTTATATGATTCACGATAAAAAGCAGAGATCCGCAAAGGCGGAGGAAGCGGATCTTGTCATCTGCGGACATTCGCATAAGTATGAGGAACGAAAGGAAGACGGCAGAATCTGGCTGAATCCGGGAAGCTGCGGTCCCCGGCGTTTCGGCAGGCCGCTCACCATGGCGCTGCTGGAGTACGCGGATGAGACAGGAAGCCTGAGAATAAAGAAAATAGAGCTTCTGTCTGAAAAAGGACAGGATGCCGGAACGGATCTCCTGCGCCCGGAACTTGGCACAGGAGAACTGCAGAAGATCATTGTTCTGGCAGTCGGGGATCTGAAAAAGGGAAAGTCTGCCGAGAGCATTGCCAGGACCCGGAAGATCAGCGTGGAGCTGGCCGAACAGATCTGCCAGATCTATTTTACGCATCCGGGGATTGACGTCCAGGGCGTGCTGAACCGGATCGAGATCGCGGGGCGGTAGGATTTTTCGGGATCTCTGCGGGAGGCCGGCCGTGTATGGGTCAGCCGGATCATCACGATACACGATAAAAGAAAGGATACTTTTATGAGTCAGTATACAGAATCATTTGCGATCGAGGCCGAAACGCTGTCGCCGGATGATGATAATTATGAGGAAAGCCTGATGAAAATAGCCGCTTCGTTCCGCGGATTCGATGAGGCGCTGACAGCTTTCATTGAGGAACACGGATACACGGGGGACTGGGGCGATGTATCCGCAAAGGCGAAATTCCTTCGGGAAAAGTTCAGGAAAGCAGGCATAAAGCCGCCCCGCAGTTTCCGGGAGTGGTTTGTTTCGGGTAAGAAACCCGCCCGCAAAACGGCGTTCCAGATCTGCTTTGCGTTCGGTCTGGGTGTTGATGAGACCAATGATTTTTTCCGATGCGTTCTGTTTGAGCGCGGCTTCGACTGCCATACCATAAGCGAAGCCGTTTACTACTTTTGTATGAGGAACGGCCTCTCGTACGCAGATGCGCGGGAAATGACTGACCGGATTCCGGTGCCTGAGAAAGCAAAAGCCATTCCCAATCGCGAGGTTCTTTATACGGGGACGATCATTGAGTGTATAAACGGCATGAAGAATAAAGAAGATCTGATACAGTACATCACAGACAACATCGATGATTTTGGGTACAACAATGCCACGGCGGTCAGGTATGTCCGGGAGCTCTGGGCGGATATTTCCAGAGCGGACGGCCTGGCAGCGCGAGAAGGGGCGGTCATCGACAGAACCCGCAACCGGTTTGAGGACAGACGCAGAAAAGGAAAGACGGATCCCCGCTTCGCGGAAGTTATTGCCGAGGAGGTGAGGCAGCAGGAGCAGGAGGTAAAGCCCTATGATTATGTGACTGCCGGTTCGAATGCCTCGACCTGGACGATTTTTGCCCAGATTATCGGTCTGCCGAATTATATGGAGAGCGAATATGCCGCCGGACATGACCGCTCGCTGACTTCCGTTTTGTCTGAAAATGCTCTGATGCCTCTGAACGCCAGCTATTGTTTCCCGGGCCAGCACAGTATAGACAAACTTCTGCGCGGTGAGTCGGCGGACAATGAGATGATGCGCAAAATGCTGATCTTCCTTGTCTTTTATACTTATTGGGCAAAGGTCGTCCTCAGTAAAAACGACGTGTTCTATCCGGCAAAACGCCAGGATTCAGACCGATGTCTGGAAACGATAAACAACCGGCTTTTAGACGCGGGATATCCGGAACTGTATGCGGGCAATCCCTATGACTGGATCTTTATGTGGTCTCTGAATGATGACCATCCGCTTGATGCTTTCAGAACCTATATGGGGGAGGTCTTTGCCGTAAAGGAAGAACAGGAGGATGCGGAGGATTAAGTTTCTGCGCCGGCAAAACCGAACGAAGAAAATCACACGCTATAATCAGGCCACAACGATAAAAAGGCGGTGAACTTATGGACCATAGAATTGCTTTGAAACCGAATACCCTGCTTTGTTTATGCAACGACAGAGGGGAGGCAATTCATTGTGTCATCGAAAGTGAGATCGGTCGAGGCGGTTCCTGCATTGTTTATGAAGCATCCCGCGTAACTGAGACCGGCGATAAAACCCTGTACCGGGTAAAGGAGTTCTATCCGTACAAACTTAGCATTTCCCGGAATGGGGACAGCCGTCTGATCCCTTCGGCCAGGGACGCGGAAGCTTTTTGCCGGATGCGGGAGCGGTTTCTCTCTGATTTTTCGCGGACAAATCAGCTGTTCTACTCGGACAGCAATTATTCCTCGCTGATCAATCAGCTTGATGTCTTCAGCCAGAACGGCACTTCCTATATTCTGTCCGCCTATTCCTCCAGGAAAACGCTTGCCGCGTACAAACCGGAGTCTCTGAAAGAGTGTGTGACGCTCGTCAGACAGACCGCCTATGTGCTGGGTAAAATTCATCAGCAGGGGTACCTTTATCTGGATATCAAACCGGATAATGTTCTGGTTGCTGACGGGTACCAGAAACAGGTTCAGCTCTTTGACTTTGACTCGCTTCTCCCCATGCAGGATATAAGAAAGATAAGCGAAATGAGCCGCGGCGGCGTAAGGCTGTCTTATTCCAGAGGCTTTGCCCCCATTGAGCTGCAGACTTCAAAAATCAGGCGCCTTGGCCCCTGCACGGATGTTTACAGCGCAGGCGCGCTGATGTTCTGGCTCCTGTTTGGGCGCACTCCCGGCGCGCCGGACTGCGAGATGGACGCCGCGTATGATTTTTCTGAGATTCAGTATGATTACAGCAGGTGTGACGACAAACTGTTCCGTTCATTCAGTGAGTTCTTTCATCATGCTCTGGCTGTTTATTACACGGACAGATATCAGAGTATGCAGGATGCTGCAGAGAAGCTGCAGGAAATCGAAAAGTATGCGGATCCGGTCCTGCCAAGAATCTATTCGACCCGGATCGCAAAGCCCAGGATTTTTTATGGACGGGAGCGTGAGATGGAAAAACTGGATGAGCTCCTGGCAGATCCTGATTATAATTGTCTGTTTGTCACCGGTATGGGCGGGATCGGCAAAAGTACCTTTATCAGAGAATATTTAATCAGCCGCCGCGGAAAATTTGACACGGTATTGTACGTCCATTACAAAGGCAGCATCGAGGCCGTCATATCCGATGACAGGGACATTGAGATCAATACGATGAGACAGGACGAGGAGGCGGAACCCGGTACAAGATATTTTGACAAGAAACTCCGGAAGATCCGGGAGCTTGTGCGAGGTACGTTCTCTGTTCTGGTAATTGATAACTTCTCTGGCGGAATCGATGACGACTTGAGGGCGCTTCTTTCCACGGAACTGAAGGTGATACTTCTGAGCCGTGAAGCTTCCTCCTTTCAGAGCGGCCGCGAGATGAAACTCTCTGCAATTTCGGACATGGACGCGCTTCGCCATATCTTTGAGGACAACCTGGGCCGCCCTGTTGCGGAGGAAGAACAGGACGGATTTGCGCGGATCTTACGGCGGATCGAGCGGCATACGCTTGTTCTGGAGCTGATTGCGAAGCAGATTGCCAACAGTCACATTACTGTTTCAAGCGCGGCCTCTCTGACAGATGAGCACGGATTCTCCGCGATTGCTCCGGAAAAAGTTGATTATGAAAAAGACAGCAGGCAGACCAGCGATACAATCGGAAATATCATCGGCGCTCTCTTTGAGGCGAATGTACTTTCCGCAGAAAAGAAAGTTCTGATGAAAACCGCATCCCTGCTTGGCGACGACGGAATGGACATCAGCCGGTTTCAGCAGATCATGAAGCTCGTTTCAAAAGATGATCTGAACGAGCTGATCAAGGACGGCTGGCTGATGCTTTCCGGCGATGTGATTTCCATGCACCGCGTAATTTGGGAAGCCGTTCACCGCTGGGAATGGATGCCGGAGTATGTGGAAGCCGCCAGACAGTTTCTGACCTTTTTTTATGTGGAAATCCGGCTGGAATCCACCAGGAACAATTATCCGGAGAAGCTGCGAAGATGCCTGGCCATTGCGAAAGGCGAGCTGCCGCCGGAGCTAAAGGACAGGCAGATCTTCCAGAAGCTGGCGGCCCATCTTGACCGGCAGATTAAAAAGTGTCCCGAAATGGGGCTTATCGGAAATGTATTCTATGAAAGGTATGCCCGCATCGGAGACGATTCTCCCGCGGATATGGAAAAGCTGTCCTCTCTGCTCATGCAGTCAGAGGATATCCTGAGGCAGTGCAGACGCGACCCTGTAATGAAAGCAGACGATGTGTACCATAATCTTCTCTATATTACTCTGCTTAATATGCCGCGGTACAAAGAAGAATCTATTCTTGCCGGGGCAGACGATATTTTCTCAGACAACAGCACCGGTTTTGCGCTGAAAAATAAAGCCAGTCTGCTGGGCGAGGAGGGAAAAGGCAACCCGATTGCGGTCATGAAGCTTTACGCCGCGGCGGTTCTGATTCATGCCGATAATAAAAGATTTGAAGAAGCCGGAAAGCTGCTGGAGCAGGCCGAAAAAGTGGCCCGGAAAGTCCGCCATCCCAAAGTGTATGCCTTATATTATGATCTGCTTTCTAATTATTATGACATACTTCTTGACGGCCATTATGATGCGGAGGCCCCCGGGGAAAAACGCCTGCGGGATAAATTATTTGACGCCACAGAGAAAACGCTTCATTATTCAAAGCAGGGATTTTCTTACGACTGCGATCATCTGTACGCAAAAAATATTCTGGCCAAGGCGACGATCCTGATAAGGAGCTGCCTTGGCTCGGATAAGGAAATCAGCGCTCTGCTTGACACTGCGCAGAAGATTATTGCGGAAAACACTTCCCGGTATGCCGATGTCCGGCTCCAGTATTATTTGGTCTGCGCCTGGTATTTTGCCCTGGTGCATGATAATGTGAAGCTGGCAGGTTTATTTATGAAACAGGCGTGGGAACTGTCGGATATCATCATACCGACAGAACTGCGGAAAATCGAGGAAGTCATTATCCCGTGCGCAAATATATTTCTTGAACTGCAGTGCTATAAAGAATCTGCCCTGCTGCTGTGCGAAGGAATAGACCTTTGCGTCAAATATCCCAATACCGATTCTTACGCCCGCATAAAGCAGGATCTCTGCAGATATTTTTGGTCAGTCGGAATTGAGGCGCGGCAGTTTGAGATGTGCCGGGAGATGATGGAATTTATAGAAGCCGGAAATGAGGAAATTATTGATCCGAAGAACAGAGTTGTGATTCCGGATAAGATTCGCAGCATCATCACGGACGGGATGACCTGATATTTTTTGAATGGGAGGATCTGGACGATGACAGTTCAGGTCCTTTTATTTTGCATGGATAAAACCAGATGCGAAAATATTCATGCTAAACTTTAGTCAGTTCAAAAAAGAAAGGAGAACACAGAATGAACAACAAAAAAATAATATCGTTACTGCTTACGTTTTGCTTTATTGCTGCGTTTACCGTCTTCGGATGCGGCGCCGGCGCAGAAGAAGCTGTAGAAAATCAGCAGAATACGGAGAACAGCGCACCGGAGAATACTCCGTCCGGGGACAAATCAGAACAGTCCGATGAGATGCCGGGAGTCTTCAATAAAAATGTTTCGCTTGCCGAGACGGTCATGGTTGATGAAGAAGGAGTAAAAATCACCGCGACGGGTCTGAATTACACGGACTATTCCGTGGAACTGAAACTCACCATTGAGAATAACAGTGGAAAGAACCTGTCGTTCGTCTGCGGCTCCATGGGATATGGCTGCAACTCTGTAAACGGATATATGATAAACGACGGTTATCTGAACTGCGATGTCGCCAACGGCAAAAAAGCAAATGACACCATCAGCTTTAGCTATGATGAACTTATGCTCTACGGCATCAATGAGATTGCCGATATGGAAATTGGGTTTGATATGTCTGACGATGATTTCAACGATACGTATTTCACTCCCCGTCAGGTGAGGACTTCCGCGTTTGAGACACATGATTATGTCAGGGACTGCTATCAGGAGACGATTACAAGCCGCGCCGCCATGAATACCTACGAATATGAAATGATCTGCTTTTCACAGGATCCCCTTTATGATGTGAACGGCGTAAAACTGCTTTCAAGCGGAATGATGAAAAATCAGGATGGCGAGACCATACTGCTTCTGGAACTGGAAAATACCACAGAGAACATGGTATATGTCTCCACTTCCGATATTGCAGTCAACGGTCTGGTTATAGACAGTTCTTCCTGGTCAAGCGACGCAGTTAACCCCGGCAGGCGCGGGATTATTGATATAGAAATTTCGTCGGTTCTGGACCCGGCGTACTGGAGCGTTTACGGCATAAAAGAGATCGGTTCCGTTACGCTTTCCCTGAGGCAGAGAGATTCTGACGGAAATGATCTCGCAGACAAGACGCCTGTTGAGGTTGTCGTGCCGGGCGTGAAAGCAGAATATGACGCGTCAGGCAGAGAAGTCTACAATAACGGCGGTCTGCGGATTGCCGCAAAGACGGTACTTGAAGATTCGGCGGAATACAGTTCTGATCTGCATGTACTTTTGCTTGCAGAAAACAAGAGCGGGAAAACACTCTCGGTCGAAGACGTCTATGATTCTCTTTCCGTGAATGGATTTATGACGGATTACCTCTGTTATGGCCAGGAACTGGCGGACGGAGAATGCGCAGTTTTTGAAATTGAGCTGGAAGAATCGTCGCTGGAGGAAAACGGGATAGCGTCCGCGTCTGATGTGAAAGAGGTTGAGGTTGGATTTGAAATCAGTGATGAGAATGATGTCATTGACGAGCCGGTGGTTACGATTTCGTTTGAGTGACAGCGGAGAGAAAGAACGGGCGGAAATATATCTGGCTGGCAATACATGACAGCACCCGTTTGCGCGGTTCTGGCAGAAAAAGGGCTGTTGGGAAACGGCCGCTGACGCAGCATCTGGGCCGCGCGGCGAGCAGGAGGAAAAAACGCCTCCTGCTCGATTTAGAATTCAGGAGAATCAGAATATCGAATCAATCACGCCGGAAAGACAGCTGCTGATAACTCCCAGACGGGATTTTATAGGGCAGCCATAAACAAATGGCGTTAATAAACACCGCTTTTCAGTTTTTCCCAGTCCTCGTTTCCCTGCATGTAATGAAACGACTCATCGCCGAGAGAGTTCAGAAGCTCCTGCTTTAAGCCGGCTGCAAAATCAGGGTCAGCCGTTTTAAATGTCATATGCTGATAAATCCTGGACTTTGTAAAATCACCTGTCGTTCCGATACTGTTCAGGATTTCCCGTATAAGCTGTGCTGTCCATGCGGCATCTTTCTCCCATACAGCGGCATCCAGTCCCCAGCAAACCTCGCTATATCGGCCCATTTCAAATGCAGACGCGGCAGAGGACGAAACTTCGATCAGCTTTTTAACCATTTCATGATTACCATCTTCCATATAAAGAATACGCAGATCATTTAATGTCAGCTGTATGCGCTGATATCCGATGAAAATCAGTTCCTCGTATGCCCGATAAGCTTCCGTCCGTTTGCCCGTTTTGCTGTTTACAAGCGCTTCCCCGCGTTTGCGCTCCGGATTCTCCCGAGAGAAATAATTTAAATACTGAGCCGCTTTCTCATAATCTTCTTTTCGGACGAATGCATGAAACAGCGAATCCGCCGCCTGATTGCGAATCTGTTCGTCCTCTGAGAGCAGACACCTCTCATACCATCCGAATATCACAGAATCATAATTGTTTTTGTCCGGGAGTTCCGCTGTCATTCGTTTCGCGTCCAGGATAACTGCCGCCTGCCAGATCAGCTTTTCGCAGTTAGGATATTCCTCAATTTTTTCCTTTACGGAGAGAAATACATCATGGAAGTTTTTGACCTCCAGGTCCTTTTGCATCCTTGACAGATACCGGCTGATTTCTTCGTCTGTCAGTTCATCTTTAAAAGACAAGAGTTCATCTGTGGTAATGCCAAGCAGCCGTGCGATAGGGGCAAGCAAGGCGACATCCGGGAGCGTGCTGCCTCTTTCCCATTTGTTTACGGCAGGGGCAGTTACGCCAAGCCGGGCAGCCATCTCATCCTGTGTCATACCTTTATTTTTTCTGTATTTTCTGATAACATCTCCTGTAGTCATGTTCCGCTGCCTCCTTCCTGATTTCAGAATTGATTCTGTGTATAGTATAGCTGACCAAAACTTAAAAGGCTATTGAATGTGAGTTAAATATCAGAAATTTTATTTTACTGTTGTTTAATTTTTGATGCATGGCCGGTCTGCGTTAGGCTGGCCAGGCGAACGCGCTTATATTAATTATCGGCTGTCCAGCGGGAGCAGTACAGTAAACTCGGCGCCGCCCAGCCTGGAATCGGCAGCAGTTATAGTTCCGTTATGCAGATCAATGATTTCTTTTGCAATGCTTAAGCCAAGACCAAAGTGGTTTTTATCTGTTCTGGAATTGTCGCAGCGGTAAAAACGGCGGAAGATGTTTTCTTTGCTTTCATCTGGAA
>CANRGB010000009.1 GCA_947630005.1 uncultured Lachnospiraceae bacterium | reverse complement strand
TGCAAGGCCTGCATCGACGGCGGATTTACTTCTGTCATGATCGACGGTTCTCATCATCCGTTCGAGGAGAACATCGCTCTCACAAAGAAAGTCGTTGAGTATGCTCACTCAAAGGGCGTCGTAGTAGAAGGAGAGCTTGGCCAGCTCGCAGGTATCGAGGATGATGTCAAGGTATCCGCTGAGGATGCAAAATATACACATCCGGATGAAGTAGAAGAATTCGTAAGCCGCACAGGCGTTGACTCTCTGGCAATCGCTATCGGTACAAGCCACGGCGCGTTCAAGTTCAAACCGGGCCAGAAGCCGCAGCTTCGTTTCGACATTCTTGATGAAGTTTCAAGACGTCTTCCGGAGTTCCCGATCGTTCTTCACGGCGCTTCCAGCGTTTCCCAGGAATATGTGAAGATCATCCAGGAGCACGGCGGAAATCTGAAAGACGCCATCGGCATTCCGGAGGATATGCTCCGTCAGGCCGCAAGATCCGCAGTCTGCAAGATCAACATCGACTCTGACCTTCGTCTTGCCATGACGGCTGGTATCCGTCAGGTAATGTGGGAGAACCCGGCCGCATTCGATCCGAGAGAATATCTGAAGGTCGGCCGCGCGAACGTCAAGGCTATCGTTGCCCACAAGATCAAGAACGTACTCGGCAGCGACGGAAAAGCCTGAAAAGTCTGAAAACAGAAGGACGCCGGCAGATTCCGGCCGCTTCGGCATTTTTCACCGGTGTGTCCGTCTGCGAAATCAGTCAGGGCGCCGCAAATGCGGCGCCCTGTTTTCCTGCTCAGGCCCGTGCAGGGAACACAGCTGCTGACGCAGCACCCGGGCCGCACGGCGGGCAGGAGGGAAAACAGCCTCCTGCCCGATTCTGCTCCCGCCTCGTCACTGTCTCCGCCTTTCGTCTGCCTTCGTCCCGACAAACGCCGGCTGTGCCTGTTCTGTTCCTGTCTGCCTATCTTTTTTTCCAAACTGAATCACAAACAATGTCGTCTGGTTCCGCTCATTGAGCATAAAACTTTCGCTGATCCGGTATTCCGGATATTTTTTTACCTCCGTCCTGACAAACGATGGTTCCGTGGAATAAAGTATCAGCACTGCCTCCGCTTTCAGCAGGCCCCGCGCATAATCAAAAAACTTCTCATAGAGTTCCCGGATCCGGGGACGCGGCGTATTCTGCGTTGCCTGCGGAAATTCGGTAATGATTTCATCAAACGGATATTCATGAGTGAACGCAAAGAAATCTCTGTTGATATAATTTATGGCCACACCCGCGATCGCCGCGTTGATCCGCGCTTTCTCCACCGCTTCTCCGAATATATCGATTCCGTACATCGTCCTGGCCCTCACCGCGTAATTGCGCTCGAGCAGCATCGTCCCCACACCGCAGAACGGATCAAGAATCTGCGCGTCCTTTTTCAGGTAAGGGCGCGCCAGCTGCGCGGAAAGCGCCGCGTTGACCGGCGACATCGAAGCGGCCGTATACTCTTTCCGATAACGGAACCGGCGGTCCTTTATTGTGAAAAACTTCACCATCGGAAGATAGGTTCCGTCCTTCCTCTGCAGAAGCCGGATTTCCAGCTCATATCCGGAGGTGGAATTAATCCACATTCCATGCGAAAAACGTTCAAACGCTTCCGCGACCCCGCGGATAAAATCCCCCTTTTTTTCCGGAGCGAGCGTACTTTTCAGCTCAATACGGTAACAGAAAGGCGGAAGTCCTTCATGAGTCCCCTGCACGAGGGCCAGAAGCCGGCCGTCGGCCAGAATCTTCCCGATTTCTTCCGGCCCGGCATCAGGAAGCACCATGCCTTCAATCGGAAAAAGCAGCTCCCGGTATGTTCTGACCGGGAGAATGTCTTCCAGCGCGATGTCCTTTACCCGGACGCCTCCCTGAAGAAGCGTCGTTTTCCCATCCGGAAACTGTCCCGCCGTCGCTTCCCGCTGGCTGCGGTTCACCGTCAGAATCACAGCCTTCCGGTAATCATACCCGGTAAACCGATGGGACGCCGGGGTTTCATACCGCAGTATCAGCTGCTGCAGCGCGCGGATCTCTTCCTTCCTGTGCTTTTTTCCTTCATCCTCCTGATCCGTCTCCCGCAGAAACGCCAGGCGCTTTTTTAACGCGGGGAGATACGGCTGATAATCCAGATTCCTCATTGCCTGAAGATAATCCGGCCTGACAAACAGCGTCTCTTCTTTTCTATAGGCGTCAAAAAGAACCGGAAGCAGATCTTCCGATTCCATCTCACCCAAAATCAAAGCCGCGTTTTTTCTGACTTTCGGGTCTTCATGCGCGAGAAGACCCGTCAGTTCCGCAAAGTCTCCGGCCAGAAGATAGGCCAGGCTGCGCTTTTCCTTTTCATTCGTCAGCGCGCCGCGCAGAGAGATCAGATTTTTGCGGATCTCCTCGCCCGCGCATATCTTTTCGTAATATTTTTCTACCATACGACCCGCCTTTCAGACATTCATGATCCGCTAAACTGCGCTATGTAATTCATAATATCATCTTTCATCGCTTCCCATTTATCCTCGTTTCTGACATAGTACACGGGACATTCCTTGCCGTTCACATCGTAATGGCGGATGATATGATCCCGGTCGATCCGGTATTCCGCGGCAAGATACGCGGCAAGCTTTACGCAGGAATCATAAGTCGCCTCCGTGAACCGCCCCGTCTCATCCAGGTGGCAGTTTTCAATCGAGATCGATTCATGATTCATGGAATTGGAGGCGTACGCAATCTCTCCGGGCGGTACGCACTCAATGATCTCACCTTCCAGTCCGACAATAAAATTAGCGCTCATCGAAGTATCCTGCAGATCCTTGAGACTCTCAAAATAATCGTGATTCTCCTGCGCCGTAGTCTTTGGATTCCCAAGATAATGGATTACAATATAATTAATCGCGTCTGTCGCCTCTCCCGGCCTGGAATAGTCATTCACCGTCAGAAGCTGCACATCGATATCCGGTCTCGGGACAGGATTTACATATTCGGGTTCCGGCGGATCCGTCTCAATCTCAATCGTCACAGGCTCTTCCAGAAGAGCGTCCACATCAATATCATCCTCCGGAATCATATTCAGCAAAAACCGAACCGCCAGTACTGTCAGTATGACCGCTGTCAGCCACACCAGCATGTCTGCGGACCAAAAGCGGCGCTTTCCGTTTTCTCTCTTTTTGTTTCTCGGTTTCTTTTTTCTCATCGATATTCACACTTTTCTTTGTCAGTTTATTTCCGCATGTCGTACCGTCAGGCGGCATATTTGTTAGTATACAACAAATCCGGAGATTTGTGTATCCCCTTTTTCAAAATAAATCGAGTAGGAGGCGGGTTTTCCTCCTGCTCGTCTGCGCGGCCCAGGTGCTGCGCCAGCAGCTGATTTCCATGCCTGGGCCTGTGCATAAAAAATCGGGCAGGAGGCGACTTTTCCTCCTGCCCGTCCGTGTTCCGCGCGTCCGATGCTTTATTGTTCCACGCTGTAGTTCGGCGCTTCCTTTGTGATATGGATATCGTGCGGGTGGGACTCCTTCAGAGAAGCCGCGGAAATCTTCACAAACCTTCCATTCGTCTTCAGGTCCTCGATAGTCGCCGTTCCGCAGTAACCCATTCCGGAACGGACGCCTCCCAGAAGCTGGAAGATCGTATCCTCCACGCTCCCCTTGTAGGCGACGCGGCCTTCCACGCCTTCCGGGACAAGCTTTTTCGCGTTCGTCTGGAAATAGCGGTCCTTGCTGCCGTTCTCCATCGCGGCGATTGATCCCATACCGCGGTATACTTTATATTTTCTTCCCTGGTACAGCTCGAATGTTCCCGGGCTCTCATCGCAGCCCGCAAGCATGCTTCCCATCATGCAGGCGTTTGCGCCCGCCGCGATCGCCTTCGTGATATCGCCGGAATATTTGATGCCGCCGTCCGCTATGATCGGAACACCGTATTTCTTCGCGACCTCATAGCAGTCCATCACGGCCGTAATCTGGGGAACTCCGATACCGGCCACTACACGGGTCGTGCAGATCGATCCGGGGCCGATTCCGACCTTCACCGCGTCGGCCCCTGCCTTGATCAGATCCTCAGCGGCCTCTCCTGTGGCGACATTTCCCGCGATAACCGGAAGATCCGGGAATTTATCCTTGATCATCTTCACGCAGCGGATCACATTGGCGGAATGTCCGTGCGCGCTGTCAAGCACCACCACGTCCACCTGCGCTTCCATAAGAGCCGCCGTGCGCTCAAGCACGTTCGCCGTGATACCGACGGCCGCCCCGCAGAGAAGACGTCCCTTCGCGTCCTTCGCGGAATTCGGATACTTGATCTGTTTTTCGATATCCTTGATTGTGATAAGACCCCGCAGATTATATTCATCATCAACGATCGGAAGCTTCTCCTTGCGTGCTTTCGCCAGGATCTTCTTGGCATCCTCGAGCGTAATCCCCACTTTCGCGGTCACCAGGCCCTCGCTCGTCATCGATTCGCGGATCTTTTTCGAGAAATCTTCCTCAAAAAGAAGATCCCGGTTCGTTATGATGCCGACAAGCTTGCCGTTTTCCGTGATCGGGACTCCGGATATACGGTATTTTCCCATCAGCTCGTCCGCGTCGGCAAGCGTATGCTCCGGTGAGAGATGGAACGGATCCGTGATAACGCCGTTTTCCGAACGCTTCACTTTGTCCACTTCTTCCGCCTGCTGTTCGATGGACATATTTTTGTGAATGATACCGATACCGCCCTGCCGTGCCATTGCAATCGCCATCCTGTGCTCGGTAACGGTATCCATGCCCGCGCTCATGAGAGGAATGTTCAGCCGAATCGTCTTTGTCAGATACGTGGATAAATCCACCTGATTCGGGATCACCTCTGAATATGCGGGTACCAACAGTACGTCGTCAAATGTAATGCCTTCACCTATAATCCTTCCCACGTCATTTCCTCGCTTTCTGATAATTTTTGTTCATAATTTCCGCAGAGCCTGCCCTGTGGTTTTTAAAACAAGATTGTTGAATGTTATCTACTCTAACAAATTCAGTTTTCAATGTCAACCACTGAAATACAAAAAGCACATTTTTTCGAAATTTTCAAGGGAATTGACCGCAAGCGGCGGACAGAAAACAGATCCGAAAAGGCATCCCCTACATTAAATTCACTTTCCGCGGCGCAAGCCTGCGCAGATCTCCCAGAACCACCTCGTCGATCTCAACCTTTACCAGTTCCTGCCCCTTCTCCATATTCATGACCATGGCGTACGCCTTTTTGTTCGGATCCCCGGATGTAAAATCCCTCACCTTGATGCCTGCTTTGTTCCGGTAGCTGTCAAGCGCATGCGACTTCTCCGGCGCAAGGATCTCCAGCTCCTCCACATGATACTCCGCGATTCTCTTTCTTTTCTGTCTGGAATAGATCGCGTCTATATCGAGATCGCCGTTCACATACAGATATTCATACTCGACTTCCAGCCTCGGCATGAGAAAAACGCAGGCCGCGATCCCCGCGAGTCCCAGCAGCATCAGGGGAATAAAGACCATGCCGGCAAGAAAGCCAAGGACAGTCAGGATAACCAGGCCTGCCTTCGCCAGCTTGTTCTTCAGCGGCGTTTTTCTCGGAACCAAAATTTCTCTGTACAAATCACTCATTTTTTTATCCTCCGCATCATAATTTTGAGACGGAACCGCCGCATATCCGCGCCAGTTCCCTGTCAGGTTAAAATTCTGCTAAATATTCTAACACAAAAGAGGGTAAACGTCTATCCGCTTACCCCCCATTTTATATTAATTTTAGGTTTATTCCGCAGCTTTTTCCGTTACAGTCTGTGCGCCGGCCTTACATCATGCCCATTCCGCCTGCGCCTCCCGCCGGCATCGGAGGAACGTCTTCCTTAATGTTTCCTACCACGGCCTCCGTCGTAAGAAGCGTAGCCGCCACGCTCGTCGCATTCTGAAGCGCGCTTCTTGTAACCTTCGCCGGATCAAGGATTCCTGCCTTCACCATGTCGACATACTCTTCCTTGAGCGCGTCGAACCCGATGCCAACCTCTGACTCGCGCACCTTGTTCACGATCACGGAGCCCTCCAGCCCTGCGTTCGCGGCAATGTGGTACAGCGGGGATTCCAGAGCCTTGAGGATGATATTCGCGCCTGTTTTCTCGTCTCCCTCGAGCTCGGCCGCCATCTTCGCCACTTTCTTTGCGGCATGCACGTATGCGGATCCGCCGCCCGCGATAATTCCTTCCTCCACCGCGGCTTTCGTAGCGGCAAGAGCGTCTTCCATACGCAGCTTCGCTTCCTTCATCTCGGTCTCGGTCGCAGCGCCCACACGGATTACCGCAACGCCGCCGGACAGCTTCGCAAGTCTCTCCTGAAGTTTTTCACGGTCAAAGTCTGATTTTGTCTCCTCAATTTCAGCCTTGATCTGTGCAATTCTCTTCTGGATCGCGTCCTTGTCGCCAAGACCGTCGACGATGATCGTATTCTCCTTCTGAACCTTTACGGACTTCGCACGTCCGAGCATGTCCAAAGTCGCTTCCTTAAGATCCAAGCCGACTTCCTCGGAAATCACGCGGCCGCCTGTCAGGATCGCGATATCCTCAAGCATCGCTTTCCTTCTGTCGCCGTATCCCGGAGCCTTAACACCTACTACCTGGAAGGTTCCTCTCAGCTTGTTGACGATCAGAGTCGTAAGCGCCTCGCCCTCGATATCCTCGGCAATGATCAGCAGTTTCTTGCCGGACTGCACGATCTGCTCAAGCAGCGGAAGGATCTCCTGGATATTGCTGAGCTTCTTGTCTGTGATCAGAATGAACGGATCGTCGAGAACCGCTTCCATTTTCTCCATGTCTGTCGCCATGTAAGCGGAGATATAACCGCGGTCAAACTGCATGCCTTCCACCAGATCCAGCTCCGTGTGCATCGTCTTTGACTCCTCGATCGTGATAACGCCGTCCCTGGACACCTTTTCCATCGCGTCGGAAACAAGATCGCCGACCTTGTCGTCTCCGGAAGAAACCGCGGCAACTCTCGCGATCTGCTCCTTGCCGGTAACTTCCTTGCTCATGGCCTGAATCGCCTCGACAGCCGCCTCGGTAGCCTTCTTCATACCTTTGCGCAGAATGATCGGGTTCGCGCCTGCCGCAAGGTTCTTCATGCCTTCGTTTACCATCGCCTGCGCGAGAACGGTCGCCGTCGTCGTTCCGTCGCCCGCCACGTCGTTCGTCTTGGAAGCAACTTCCTTGATGAGCTGTGCGCCCATGTTCTCAAACGCGTTCTCAAGCTCGATCTCCTTCGCGATCGTCACGCCGTCGTTTGTAATAAGCGGTGAGCCGAACTGCTTGTCAAGAACCACATTTCTTCCTTTCGGTCCAAGCGTTACGCGGACGGTATCCGCCAGTTTATTTACACCAGTCTCAAGAGCCGCTCTTGCCTCTGCTCCGTATTTGATTTCTTTTGCCATAATAAATCAATCCTCCTGTTTTGATTAATTGTCTGTCTCTTTGTGAACGACTCGCCGCGGTCCGTATTCTGATCCCGTCCTGATTCCTGTTTCTGCCGTTCGGCGGGAAAAAGCGGGCCGCCGCAGTTCTTCCGCAGTTTCATTATTCCACAATCGCAAGTATATCAGACTGTTTTACAATGATGTATTCTTCATCGCCAAGTTTTACTTCGTTTCCTGAGTATTTCGAGTAGATAACCTTGTCTCCGACCTTTACCTGCATCGTAACTTCTTTCCCGTCTACCATTCCGCCCGGTCCTACTGCGATCACTTCCGCTTCCTGCGGCTTTTCCTGTGATTTGCTGGTCAGAATAATGCCTGATTTTGTCGTCTCTTCTGCAGCTCCCTGTTTCAGTACAACACGGTCTCCTAACGGTACTAACTTCATATCTGATTCCTCCTTCGATGATCCTATATCCTTTTGATTTATTAGCACTCACTAGGTTTGAGTGCTAACTAGCATCCTTATATTAGTTAAAATATGTAAATTATGCAACTTCTATTACTCAGATATATATCGCTATATCTCTCGTTTTTTCTGTAATTCTAATTTTTTCTCTTTTTATCTTAATTTTTCTTATTATTTCAAATTAATAGGGATGTGCTGCGGCAGCAGCTAATCTCCTTATGCGGCCTGCGATCGGGCAGGAGGCGGTTTTTCCTCCTGCTCGCCGCGCGGCCCGTGTGCTGCGTCAGCAGCTGACTTCCTTACACGGGCCTGCGCATAAAATAAGAAGCCGCACCGGATAAGGGTGCGGCTTTTCGCCAGGTTTTGTCTTCCTCTGACTCTGGCGGGTATTCAGTTGATATTTTTTTCCTTCCGGAGATGCTCAAGCTCGTCGAACACAACGTCGTTCAGCACTTTTATGTAGGTTCCCTTCATGCCGGAAGACCGCGATTCGATCACGCCCGCGCTCTCGAACTTGCGCAGAGCATTGACGATCACCGAGCGCGTGATCCCGACGCGGTCGGCAATCTTGCTCGCGACAAGGATTCCCTCTGTCCCGTCAAGTTCATCAAAAATATGGATGACAGCCGCCATCTCGGAGAAGGACAAGGTACTGATCGCCGATTTGACAATCTGAATCTTGCGGTTCTCCTCCGCGTTCTCCTCATTCACCGACCGCATCATCTCAAGTCCGACCACCGTTGTGCCGTACTCGCTCAGTATGATATCATCAATCTCGTACTGGCTCCCGTTTTTGTACATAAATACGGTTCCGAGGCGTTCTCCCGCAATATCGATCGGATTGATGATCGCCTGATACTGCCGGATATTCTCCCCTTCAAAACCAAGCGTCTGAAGATTCACATTCTCTTTTGTCGAGAGAACGCCAAGAAGCCTTTCATTCAGCAGCGGATCGATATGCCCTCCCACATTGTCAGAAATCAGCTCCCTGATCTCCTCAACGCCATCGCACAAACCAACACCAAGCACTTTCCCCTTGCGGCTGATTACGAGAATATTCGAATTCAAAATGCCCGTCAAAACGTCGCAGATGTCATTAAACACCACCTTGCTGGTATTGTTGTTATGCAGAAGCTGATTTATTTTCCTCGTTTTATCCAGCAACTGTACACTCATCACAAAACCTCCTATCGCATAACACTGCAACTGTCCATCCATCCGCCCAGTCACAAAATTACGCGCATGGGCTCTGTCATAAACATCCTTACAGATTTCCTCCTTATCTTAACATACTGTTTTCGGAAAATCAATGAATATTACGCTATATTATATTATATAAAACACGAATTGGAAAGATAATTCCTTTAAACCCCGGACGGACGGCATTATTTTCAGTGTATTTCCTCCGCCGTCTCCTCTTTGCCTGCCACATATCCGCATGACGCGTCGGCGCATACGATCCGGTTCCCTTTCCTGACCATATACCCCCCGCACTCCGGACACCGCTCCGATACCGGCTTCTGCCAGGACATAAACTCACATTCGGGGGCCGCCTCGCAGCCATAATACTTTCTTCCTTTCTTCGTCTTGCGGATAACCAGATCCTTTCCGCAAAGGGGACAGGGGATTCCGATCTTTTCAAGATACGGCTTCGTGTTCCTGCATTCCGGAAATCCCGGACACGCGAGAAATTTCCCGTGCGGACCGTACTTGATCACCATGTTCCTTCCGCATTCCTCACAGACGACGTCTGTTTCCTCGTCCTCGATCGTGACCTTCTCAAGCGTTTTCTCCGCTTCATCCACAGCCTGAGCCAGATCCGGATAAAAATTCTCAACTACCGTTTTCCAGGGAATAACGCCCTCTTCGATCGAATCGAGAAGCGATTCCATATTCGCGGTAAACGTGACATCCACAATACTCGGAAAGGCCTCCTTCATAATGTTGTTGACAACCTCGCCGAGCTCCGTCATATACAGATTCCGGTTCTCCTTCGCCACATAACGCCTTGCGATGATCGTCGTGATCGTCGGCGCGTATGTGCTCGGACGGCCGATTCCCTGCTCTTCAAGCGCTTTCACAAGCGACGCCTCCGTAAAATGAGCGGGAGGCTGCGTAAAATGCTGTCTGCCGTCAAAATCGGCCAGCTTCAGCTTCATTCCCTTTTCGATCGGAATGCCCGGAACAACGGTTTCTTCCTTTTCTTCTCCGCTCTCGGTGTAAACCGACATAAACCCTTCAAACGCAAGGCGGGAAGCGGACATCTGAAAGCGGTACTCTCCCGCCTGGATCCTGACCGTCATCGTTTCATACCGCGCGGGGGCCATCTGGCTTGCCGCGAACCTTTTCCAGATCAGCTGATACAGCCGGAACTGGTCCCGGCTCAGCGATTCTTTTACGGACGACGGAAGCCTTCTGATATCGGAGGGCCGGATCGCCTCATGCGCATCCTGAATCTTTTTTCCGCTTTCCTTTGGCTGGCTTTTCTCGGCAAGGTACTCGCTGCCGTACTGCTCACTGATATAAGAGGCCGCCGCACTCTGCGCCTCCTCCGAAATACGGGTGGAATCCGTACGCAGATACGTGATCAGTCCGGTTGTTCCGCTTTCCTTCAGTT
Organism: uncultured Lachnospiraceae bacterium; assembly: GCA_947630005.1. GTDB lineage: Bacteria > Bacillota > Clostridia > Lachnospirales > Lachnospiraceae > Choladousia. The sequence continues at coordinate 34,127 of CANRGB010000009.1, read as the reverse complement.
CGATTCCCTCATACAGCTGCTGGGCGATCCGCATCGTCTTCTGCGTGGAAAAATTCAGCACGTTCGCCGCCTCCTGCTGTAAGGTACTTGTCGTGAAAGGATGCGGCTGCTTCTTCTGGCGCTCACCCTTTTTCACGTCGTCCACGACAAAATCAGCTCCGGAGAGCTCCTGTATGATCTGATCCATCTGCTCCCTGGAGGTAATCAGTATCTTTTTATCCTTTCCGTAGAACCGGGCCGTCAGCGGCTGACCTCCTTCTTTGGGCGTGAACGAGGCGTCCAGCGTCCAGTACTCCTGCGGAATAAACGCGTTGATCTCGTCCTCCCGGTCGCCGATTATCCTGAGAGCGACCGACTGCACGCGGCCGGCGCTCAGTCCGCGCTTCACCTTCTCCCAGAGGAGCGGACTGATCTTATAACCTACCATGCGGTCCAGGATTCTTCTCGTCTGCTGCGCGTCGACAAGATTCATATCGATCGCCCGCGCATGCTTTAAAGACTCCTTGACCGCATTTTTTGTTATCTCATTAAAAGTAATCCGTTTCTGTTTGGCAGGCTCAAGCTTCAAAGCTTCCGCGAGATGCCAGGATATCGCTTCTCCTTCCCGGTCTGGATCCGTCGCCAGATAAACCTTATCCGCCTTTTTCTCCGCTTTCCGCAGCGCCGCCAGGATATCTCCCTTCCCTCTTATCGTGATGTACTTCGGCTCATATCCGTGTTCTATGTCGATTCCCATACGGCTCTTTGGCAGGTCTCTCACATGTCCGTTTGAGGCGAGCACCTCATAATTCGAGCCAAGGAACTTTTTGATCGTTTTCACTTTTGCAGGTGACTCAACAATAACTAAATACTTTGGCATAACTGTACCCTCCCGTAAAATGGCGCGGCACAGCAAACTGCCGCATCATTTCACTTTCGCGTAATAATTCTTTGCAGTCTCCCTTGCAAGTCCGTCAAGCTCCATCCGCAGAAGAATTTCCCCAAGTTCAGAAAGGGGCAGTCCTGTGCTCGTCTGAAGCTCATACAAACTCCGGGCATGCAAACCGAGATTACTATACACCAATTTTTCAGAGGGTGCAAGTGCCAGACCGGCTGATTTTTCCGTTTTTTCCTCCGCGGATGAGCCGAAAATATTCTTTCTGAGATGACTTACGGACAAAAAGATACCAGATCCCTGAGAAATCAGCTCATTGCAGCCTTCGCTCAGTTCATCTCCGGCCCTCCCGGGAACGGCATAAACTTCCCGGTTCTGATCCGCCGCGTAGTCCGCCGTAATCAGGGAACCGCTGCGTTTTCTGGCCTCCACCACAACCACCACATCCGCAAGTCCGCTGATCAGCCGGTTTCTCACCGGAAAATGGGACCGCAGCGGAGCGGCGCCCGGCGGAAGCTCCGAGAGGATGCCGCCCTGTTGTTCCAGCCGTTCAAAAAGCAGACGGTTTCCCCGCGGATAGACCGTTTCCGCCCCGCATCCCAGTACGCCAAAGCTTAAGCCGCCGCTTTCAAGCGCCGCCATCTGCGCCGCCCCGTCGATCCCGTATGCCGCGCCGCTGATAACCTGTCCGCCGCCAAGCGCCGTCATGCGCGCGATCTGTTCCGCCGTCTCTTTGCCGTAGCGCGTGCACATTCTGGCCCCCACGATTGCAACGGAAGTTCTGTCTTCCTCCGGAAGCTTTCCCTTATAAAAAAGGCCGAGCGGGGCGTTTTCTATCGTCCGAAGGCGTTTCGGATATCGCTCGTTTTCCCGGCTTACAAACCGGATTTTTCTCTCCGCCAGGGCAGCCGCGAACTGCTCCGGCGTTTTTTCTCTCTGAAACCGCCTCACCTTTTCGACCCAGCAGACTCCCTGTTTCTCCAGTTCTCTAAGGCCGCTTTCCGGCATTTCCCATACCGCCCGGGGACTCCCGCACCGGTTCAGCAGCATTGTCTGGTGCGGCAGATACAGCCCCGGAATTCCGCAGAGCCACGCCCAGTATATTTCATCACAATTTGTTTTATCCACGGTCTGCCCCCCCTCTTCTACTCTTCCGGCCGATAGCAGACGGCCTCGCTTAAATGTTTTGTCTGTATCTTTTCTTCTCCTTCCAGATCCGCAATCGTCCTGGCCACTTTCAGGATCCTGTGGTACGTGCGGGCCGTGAGCCTCTTTTTCGTAAATATCGACTGCATCAGTTCCCTGCCTTCCTCATCCGTCTGACAGTACTTTGATACGGCTTCCGCCGGCAGTTCCCCGTTAAACCGGATTTTATATCCCGCATAGCGCTCCGTCTGCATCTTATGGGCCTTAAGCACGCGGGCGCGTATCGCCGCGGAGCTTTCTCCTCCCGCGTCGTTTTGCAGTTCCTCGTAGGTCACCGGTTCCGCGCTGACATGAAGATCGATCCGGTCAAGCAGCGGACGGCTGATCCGGTGCAGATATCTGCGCACCTCATGTTCGGAACAGCGGCATCTTGTCCTGTCCGGATAATAGCCGCATTTACAGGGATTCCTCGACGCCACGAGAATAAAATCGGCCGGAAACACAAAGGAACCGGTGTTCCGGGTGATGACAATGTTCTTATCTTCAAGCGGCTGGCGCAGGATCTCCAGCGTTTCTTTCTGAAATTCCGGAAGTTCGTCCAGATACAGTACGCCCCTGTGCGCGAGACTGATCTCTCCCGGCCTGGGAACTGTCCCGCCGCCCGCCAGACCTGCCGCGGAAACCGTGTGGTGCGGCATCCGAAACGGCCGTTCACAGAGAATCCCTTCCTCCGGAAGAATTCCCGCCACGCTGTGAATCATCGATACCTCCAGAGACTCGTCAAATGTCATCGGCGGGAGTATGGAAGGAATACGCCTGGCTATCATGGATTTTCCGGTTCCGGGAGGTCCGCTGATCAGAAGATTATGTCTTCCCGCAGCCGCGATTTCGGCAGCTCTCCGCACAATCTCCTGTCCTTTGATGTCGGAAAAATCCTCTTTTGGACATTTTCCGCCGTTTTGAAAAGTTTCTTCTATATTAATAGTATACGGTTCCAGTATTTCTTCCCCCAACAGATGTTTCACGGTCCCGTCAAGATCCTTTGCGCCGTACACGCGGATCCCCTGAATAACGGCTCCTTCCCGCGCGTTTGCCGCGGGAATAACGCAGGAATGACAGCCGGCTCTTTTCGCCTCGCCGACCATTCCCAGTATCCCGTGAATTCCTCTCAGTTCCCCATTCAGACTCAGCTCCCCCGCAAAGAAGATTCCCTCCACCGTTTTAGCCGGAATGCGGCCGTAAGCCGCCAGCATCGCCACGGCGACCGGCAGGTCAAACCCGGATCCCGCTTTCCGGATATCGGCAGGCGAGAGATTTACCGTAATTTTCTTCGGATCCAGGTGAATTCCTGAGTTGTGAAGCGCGGCCCGCACCCGGTCCTGCGCCTCCTTCACCTCGGAGGACAGATATCCCACCATCGAAAACCCCGGAAGTCCGTTGGAAATATCCACCTCCACGGAGATCAGTCTGCTCTCAATCCCGCAGACCGCTCCTGAAATAACTGATGCAAACAAAAACATACCTCCCTTGCGGCGCAGCCAAAAAACGCTGCGCGGTTTAACGGCAGACAAAAAGCCGCCGCCGCGTCAAAAGTCTCCGCGGCAGTATTTCGTAAAAAATGATGATTGCCCGGATCAAGGGCAGAACAGATAAAAAGACATCATTCTGTGTTCCTGTCAGAATGTGCTTATTTAAGAAATATTATAAGAATAACAGAATTTCCCTGTGTCGATTATATTTATAGTAATACCTTTCTGAATGAATGTCAACATCTTTTTGATGATTTATGATGACTTCGTGTTATGGGCGGATCTTTCCCGCAGATCCGAAAATTTATCTTTTTTTCTTCTGACAATTCTGTTAAAATGATTTTGAGGATTCCGGAACCGGGGACCGGGAAGGCATTTCGGAATTCTTTTACAATCACTGAAAATTATACGGAAAATCTGAGGTGTTCTTTATGCAGAAACTGAAACGAATCTTTGCCCTTGCCGGCGTGGTCATCCTTGCCGGAATGTACCTGATCGTCCTGATCCTGGGGCTGACGGCAAGCCCCGCCACAAAAAACATGCTCATGGCCGCGGTCGCCTGCACCGTGATCTTTCCCTGTCTGCTTTACGGGATGATGCTGATCGCAAGAGTTCTTGGCAGCCACGGCGGAGCGGAAGATGAAGGTCCGGAAAACAGGAAAACATCTAAGATTAAAAAAGAAAGCGAGTAGGAAACGTTTTTTCCTCCTGCCCGCATGCTGTGTCAGCAGCATGCAGGCAGGGGGAAAGCTGCCTCCTACTCGATTCTATCTGTAAATAATATCTTTTCTTCCCGGTCCGTTTGATATCATCGTGATCGGGAAGCCGATCCGTTTCTCAATAAACTCGACGTAGTTCCTGCAGTTTTCCGGAAGATCTTCATATCTGCGGATGCCGCGGATATCCGTCTTCCATCCGGGCAGGAGCTCGAGTACCGGTTTCGCCTTCGCGAGCTTTGCCGTCGTCGGGAAATCCGTCGTCACCTCTCCGTCGATCTCATATCCCACGCAGACCGGAATCTCATCCAGATACCCGAGAACATCGAGAACCGTGAACGCCACGTCGGTCGTTCCCTGGATGCGGCAGCCATATTTGGAGGCCACACAGTCAAACCAGCCCATGCGTCTCGGACGCCCGGTCGTCGCGCCGTACTCGCCGCCGTCGCCGCCGCGCTTTCTGAGTTCGTCCGCCTCATCCCCGAAAATCTCGCTGACAAAAGCCCCGGCCCCGACGGCGCTCGAATACGCCTTGCAGACCGTGATGATCTTTTTGATCTCGTACGGAGGGATCCCCGCTCCGATCGCGCCGTAAGCCGCAAGCGTGGAAGACGAGGTAACCATCGGATAGATCCCGTGGTCCGGATCCTTCAGCGAGCCGAGCTGGCCTTCCAGAAGAATGTTCTTTCCCGCCTTGAGCGCGTCATACAGATAAGCGGATGTATCGCAGACAAACGGCTCTATCATCTCCCGGTAGCCTTTCAGTTCCGCGAGGATCTCTTCCGGAACAAGCGTCGGTTTGTGATACAGATACGCAAGCTGTACGTTCTTGATTTCGCAGACGCGCTGCACCTTCTCCGCCAGAAGCTCCTCATCAAAAAGCTCGCTTACCTGGAACCCGATTTTTGCGTATTTATCCGAATAAAACGGAGCAATCCCGGATTTGGTCGAACCGAAGGATTTACCCGCAAGGCGCTCCTCCTCATACTGATCGAACAGAATATGGTACGACATGACCATCTGCGCGCGGTCCGAGACAAGAATCTTCGGCATCGGGACATTGCGGTCGGTGATCCCTTTGATCTCCTGAAACAGTACCGGTATGTTCAGGGCAACTCCGTTTCCTATAATACTGGTCGTATGGTCATAGAACACGCCGGACGGAAGCGTGTGAAGCGCAAATTTTCCATAATTGTTCACAATCGTATGCCCCGCGTTCGCGCCTCCCTGAAACCGCACAATAATATCCGCCTTCTCAGCGAGCATATCTGTGATCTTACCCTTTCCTTCATCGCCCCAATTGGCTCCAACGACTGCCTGTACCATAGACAATTCCTCCTAAATCTTTTTTCCGGCGGACGGATTTCTCCGTATCCGTTCCGCCTCCCTGCGCGGCCATATCGGCAGTTACTTTCCGCGCGGCCGCGCATCATCAGACATTGATCTCGGCTTTGATCCCGAGCAGTTCCTGATTCTTTTCAAGTACCGGACGGACCACGCCGCAAAGAAACGCCTCCACCTGCTCCTTTGAGCGGCCGACGTATCTGGCCGGCTGCATGGAAGCCCTGAGCTCCTCCAGCGACAGCCTGAAAGAAGGATCCGCCGCGATCAGCTCAAGCAGATTGTTTTCTCCGCCTTCTTCCTTGACGTTCCTTCCGGCCTCCATCGAGAGTTCCCGGATCTTCTCGTGAAGTTCCTGACGGTCGCCGCCGGCCTTGACGGCATCCATCATGATATTTTCCGTCGCCATAAACGGCAGCTCCGCCATCAGGTGCTTTTCGATCACCTTCGGATACACTTTCAGGCCGTCCGTCACATTCAGACACAGATCAAGAATGCCGTCCACGGCAAGGAATCCTTCCGCCACGGAAAGTCTCTTGTTCGCGGAATCATCCAGCGTCCGTTCAAACCACTGACATGCGGATGTAACCGCGGGATTCAGCGCGTCACAGATCACATATCTTGAGAGAGAAGCAATGCGCTCGCTGCGCATCGGATTTCTCTTATACGCCATCGCCGAGGATCCGATCTGCGTCTTCTCAAACGGCTCCTCCACTTCTTTCAGATGCTGCAGCAGGCGGATGTCATTCGACATCTTATGTGCGCTCGCCGCGATCCCCGCCAAAACGTTCAGCACCCGGGTGTCCGTTTTTCTGGAATAGGTCTGACCCGATACCGGCACGCAGGCGGAAAATCCCATCTTCTGCGCGATCATCGGATCAATCCGGCCGATCTTCTCCTGATCTCCGTCAAACAGCTCAAGAAAACTCGCCTGTGTTCCCGTGGTTCCCTTCGACCCGAGCAGCTTCATTGTCGAGAGCACATAGTCAAGATCCTCAAGATCCATCAGAAATTCCTGGGTCCAGAGCGTCGCTCTCTTTCCGACAGTCGTCGGCTGCGCAGGCTGAAAATGCGTAAACGCCAGCGTCGGCTGATCCTTATATTTATCGGCAAAATCTCCCAGCTGGGCAATGACGTTAACCAGCTTCTTCTTCACAAGATGAAGCGCTTCCGTCATGATGATGATATCGGTATTGTCCCCCACATAGCAGGAAGTCGCCCCGAGATGGATGATCGGCTTTGCTTTCGGGCACTGGACTCCGTACGCATAGACATGCGACATCACATCATGGCGCACGACCTTCTCTCTTTCCCGCGCCACTTCATAATTGATGTCGTCCCTGTGCGCCTTCATCTCTGCGATCTGTTCGTCCGTAATCGCAAGCCCAAGCTCCTGCTCTGTCTCGGCAAGCGCGATCCAGAGCTTTCTCCATGTGCGGAATTTCATATCCGGTGAAAAGATATACTGCATCTCCTTGCTCGCGTACCGCTCCGAAAGCGGACTCTGATACCTGTCTGTGCTCATAAGATTCTCCCTTCACACTCTGTCTACCGGTCATACTCCCCACGGATATCTTCTGTCGGAGGCGCCACCGGATAATTCCCTGTGAAGCATCCCTTGCAGATGGACAGACCGCCCACCATCTGCTCCAGACGATCCAGATTGAGATAAGCCAGCGAATCCGCGCCGATGATCTGCCGGATCTCCTCGACCGAACGGTTCCACGCGATCAGCTGGTCGCTCTCCGGAACATCCGTGCCGAAGTAGCAGGGATACAAAAACGGAGGCGAACTGACGCGCATATGCACCTCTTTTGCTCCCGCCTCGCGCAGCATCCGCACAATCCGGTCGCTTGTCGTCCCGCGGACGATCGAGTCGTCAATCATGATCACACGCCTGCCTTCCACGGCGTCCCGCAGCACATTCAGCTTTACGCGGACGCTCGATTCACGGCTGCTCTGCTTTGGCTTAATAAAAGTACGTCCGACATAACTGTTTTTTACAAAAGCGGTCCCGTACGGAATCCGCGACTCAAGTGAATAGCCAAGAGCGGCGACATTGCCGGACTCCGGAACCCCGACCACAAGATCCGCTTCCACCGGCGAATCCAGAGCCAGATATTTCCCGGCAAGAAGCCTGGAATTATAGACGCTGACTCCGTCCATCCGGCTGTCCGGTCTTCCGAAATAAATATATTCAAAAATACAGCGCGCGGGCTTTTCACCCTTTGTCTCGTCAAGACACATGCTGCAGTCAGAGACGATCCCCTGATCCGGAGTGATCGTCACAATCTCCCCGGGTTTTACATCCCGCACAAACTCGGCGCCGATCGTATCGAGTGCGCACGTTTCCGACGCGAGAATCCACGCGTTATCGCGCTTTCCGATGCAGAGCGGCCGGAATCCATAAGGATCGCGGGCACCGATCAGTTTTCGCGGAGACATGACAATCAGCGAGTAGGATCCGGAAAGCCTGCGCATCGCGGCTGCGACTGCCTGTTCCACACTCGCGGTCTTCGTTCTTGCGCGCGCGATATGATAGGCGATCACTTCCGTGTCAATCGTCGTCTGAAAAATCGCCCCGTCGTATTCCAGTTCCCGGCGGAGCTCCGGCGCGTTGACCAGATTGCCGTTGTGCGCAAGTCCGAGTGTTCCTTTCACATAATTCAGTACAAGGGGCTGCGCATTTTCGCGCGTGCTTCCTCCTGCCGTCGAGTAGCGGACGTGACCGATCCCGATATCACCCTTCAGCTTCGCGAGGTGCTTCCCCGAAAAAACTTCATTGACCAGTCCCATCCCTTTGTGGGACAGAACCTTTCTCTGCGGACCGCCCGTGTCGCTGACAGCGATCCCGCAGCTCTCCTGGCCGCGGTGCTGCAGCGCGAACAGTCCGTAATAGATCGTTGAAGCGACATCCTCCCCGGAAAAATCATATATTCCGAAGACGCCGCACTCCTCTTTTAATTTGTCCGCGGAGTCGGTCTGCTCATAGATTTCACTCTTCATCTGTCTTTACTCTCCCGTCAATCCCATATATGAGCGGTGCAGCAGAAACCGACAGGCTGCCGTCTGCCTCCTGCGTGCCGGACTCCGGTTCCCTTAAGCCAGTCCCAGACGTCTGAATACTTCGTTGTAGGCTTCCTCCACATTTCCGAGATCCCTGCGGAAGCGGTCTTTGTCAAGTTTTTCATGCGTATCCGCGTCCCACAGTCTACAGGTATCCGGCGAGATCTCATCCGCGAGGAGAATCTGTCCCTTATAACGTCCGAACTCGATCTTAAAATCGACCAGCTCGATATTTGCCTGAAGGAAATATTTCTTCAGAACGTCGTTCACCTTGAACGCGTACTTCGCGATCGTTTCGATCTCCTCTCTGGTCGCGAGACCAAGCGCGACCGCAAAGTAATCGTTGATCAGCGGATCGCCCAGTTCATCATTTTTGTAGCTGAATTCCAGCGTCGGCTCCTTAAACGGCGTGCCCTCCGGCACCCCGAGGCGCTTGGAAAAGCTTCCCGCCGCGATATTTCTGACAATAACCTCAAGCGGCACGATCTCCACTTTGCGGACTGCCGTCTCGCGGTCGCTCAGCTCCTCGATCAGGTGAGTCGGAACTCCTTCTGCCTCAAGAATCTTGAACACATGGTTCGTCATGCGGTTATTCACCACGCCCTTGCCCGTAATCGTTCCTTTTTTCAACCCGTTGAACGCGGTCGCGTCATCCTTGTAATCTACGATAACGACATCTTTGTCATCCGTGCTGTACACTTTCTTGGCCTTACCTTCATAAAGCAATTCTCTTTTTTCCATAAATTCACCTGTCCTCTTTTTCTATGTCGTTGGCATCGCAAAGTCCCGGACATTGCCTGGGACTTCCTGTTTCATGCTGCCGCGGCAGCCACCTGCAAATTATATCTTATCTGTTTCCAGAAAGCAAGAGAGAAGTAAAAGAGACCTGCGGATTTCACTACAATTTCGCGCTCCTGCGGTACTGCCGCTTTAAATCGTCGAGATACGCGTCCACATCCCCGGAGCATATCTCCTCCACCTTCTCCCGCGCGCCCGCTTTTCTGCACAGATCGGCGTTATACTCCTGGATCCTCTGAACAAGATAAGAGTCCGCATCCAGCTCTTTCAGCTTCTTCTCATACTCCTGCTCAGACATATAGAGGGGAAGGACGCTGACATATTTGCGGAACGCCTCTTTGGTTCTTCCCAGCTTCCAGGCCTCGAGAAAACATTCCGCCGCCCTATCATACTGAAACAGCCCCGCGTACGCGGCGCCCAGGTTGTTCCAGATGGAAGAATAAAACTGCACGCCAAGCCTGCCGGGACCTTTTTTCTCCAGGATCCGGCGGTATATGCCGATGGCCCTCGCAAACATTTTTCCTTTTACGAGATAATCTCCCCGCATTTTCTGACGGACTTCCTCGGACTGGACCTCAAGGCGCGAAAGCTTTTCCTGAAATTCTCTTCCCTCCTGCACGTTCAGGTAGCCCGCCTCCCGGAAGATCGGAAACACGAAAAGCGCGGCCCCTTCTTTTTTCTCCAGCTGAGCGTAAAGCTGCCGGTACAGCCTGGTCAGCCCCAGCTCGTCTCGGATCCAGTCGCACAGCTTCTCGTTTATGATGGACTCGTCGATCAGATAGATATTATGATACAGATAGTAGCACAGTTCCTCGAGAGAATAGATATCCGCTCGTATGCTCTCAATAAAATACGGCGTTTTCGCCTGTTCCGACAGGCACAGATCATAACTCATGTTTCCTACCCGCCCTCCTAAAACAGGATATCCCGCTCCCAGCGCATGCCGGAAGAGCGGAACAGTCCTCCGAATCCCATATCCTCCAGCTCCACATGGCAGCAGTTTACAGACGTAAAATACAAAGTCATCCTCAGCCGCAGCGTGCGGTCCGGCCGGTCCGGCAGTCCGTTCAGCCGCAGGATGTGCGTCACCATGTCCCCCGCCCTCATCGGGCGCGACAGAATCCGGATCTCACGTTCTCCGGCCGGAATAAACTCACAGACATGATGGGCCTCATACCAGTTGACCCCGGCCGTCACAAGCGGATAATACGTCTCTTTTCCGCGGATCCGCATCTCCATTCCGAGATTGACGGCCACCATATCGCCTCCGCTGAAAATGATTCCCCGGTCGGCAATGATTCCGGCCCGCTCCATCGCCGCATAGCACGCGCCGCGGGAATACAGATTCTGTCCCTGGTAAGCGCGCCGTCTGTAGCACATATACTGTATGGAGCGCACCGCCCAGCTTTTGCTGTAAAAGTCGCTGGTCATATAACTGACCGAGATGTTCCTGCGCTCAAATACCTTTTTGAGAAGCTCAAAAAACAGCCGGTCCTTCTCCGCGTCCCACTCTTTGCCGCTCCTGTCCCTGCGGACCTCGCTGCCGACCGGCTGTATGGCCACTTTCTCAACCGCCGCGACAGCCGGACGGGTAGAACGGTCAATATGGAGAACATAGCCGACCATCGCTTCCTCCTCATATTCGAGAAGCGCGACATCCTGTTGCCAGAGCTCTTTTTTCTGATTTACCGTGTAATAGTAGAAGGATGAGAGATAATCCTGAAGGAAAATATATTTCCGTTCGATCCCGATGCTCTCAAGCGCTTCCACAATCACACTGTTCCACGGTTCCGTCAGTTTCCGGACCGTTACCATAACCTGATATCTTGTCTGTTTCGTGACAAAGCGCAGAAGATCCATGCAGCATCTGAAATAAATGCCGAGAATTCCCGCGGGGGACACTTTCTCACCGCACACCGGCGTATCGTCCCCCCGCTCGACCAGCTCATAGATCCCCGCTACCCTGCACTTGTCCTTCTGATTTTTTTCGTCCGGCAGACCATCCCAGAAATGCCAGTTCCCGTCCTCGTCCATCCGCAGAGCCATCGGGAGAAAAGGATCCTCCTCCCCCTGGGACATGCCTGCCGTCACCGGTTCCTTAAAGGACTGATGATAATAACTCACCTGCGAATGTTCCCTTCTCAGATCAATTCCGAGAATCAGTTCATTTACCGCCTGTATCATATTCTTCACCCTATACCAGTGTAAATAATTCTTTTGCCAGGTATTCCTGGATCACAAACGCCTCCAGTTCCTCCTTCAGGGTCTTTTCGTCTCCCTGCTCTCTCGTCCGGATCATACTGTTTAAAAGCCCGTACTTTGTAAAATCGGTTCTGCCGGCGCCCGCCGACAAATACCTTGTATCCGAACGCTTCACGTTTCCTTCCGAAACTTCTTCCAGGCGGCATTCCAGCTCCTCACCGTAAAACAGTGTGAACTCTCTGACAAATATCCCCTCAAAGCAGTTCCTCATCGTCTCTTTCCTGTAATCCTCCTCTTTGTTTTTGCGAAAATAGAGGAGCACCGTACTCTTCGGATCGGCGGCGTATTCGACATAAACCTTTCCTTCCATCTGATACGGAGCCAGCAGTTTTTCGCTGAACTTCGTCCAGAAGGCAAATCTCATATTCTTTGCGTTGTATTCCTCGAGAAGCCTCTCCGCAAACAGCTCCTGACGCTCGCCAAGCGGCGGACAGTTCGCGTAATACTGCAGCAGCGCAAGCCTGCACACATCTTCCTGCTCATTCAGCCTGCCTCTCTCCCAGAGCTCCTCATAATCCTGCTCGATATACCGGAACACGGAGGCCGCGACGGGCACGCCCTTCACAAAATACTCATAGGCCTTCATATTTACATAGGCAAGGCACAGCTTTCTGCGCCCCATCTTTTTCCGGTACGCCTCAAAAACAGGTTCGGTCCCCTGCGTATGGCAGCGCGTAAACAGCAGCATCGTTATGATTTTTTCCTCGATCAGCATTGTGTCAAGCTCAAATTCCGTTCCGGCCTGCCAGATCTGCATCATATCCTGCACCGGCCCCTCATAATAGAGAAGCAGGTAGCGGAGAAGCTTATCATCGTATTTCCCGCTTGCGAAACAGTAATGGCATAAAGAGAGCAGCGTACGCTTCTCCTCAAATTCGCAGGCGAGCACCATGCGGCTGCAGACACGGACAAGCTGGATCAGAGGGATCCCCTCCACTCCGTACCGGTCGAGCAGATCAAAAGCCAGCTCGCACAGGCCCTCTTCCGCAAGCAGAGCGACAAGCGCCGCCTTATTCACTTTTACATATTCCTGAATCGGAATTTTCCTCACAAATTCCGATATCGTTTCGTCCAGCGGATGCGCCGTGTAATACAGAAGAACCCGCTCTCTGAGCCGGTCCCTGTATTTTCCGGTAAAGTATCCCTTCTCACACGCGTTCGACAGATACCAGAACTCATCCGGCCCCGGCTCTTCCTTCTGAAGCGCGCGGCTCGTGACATACAGCATCGCGCCGGGCAGTTCGGTCCGTTTCCTGACGCACCAGCCAAGCAGCGTCTCATTTTCAAAAATCCTCCGGATACTGCACAGCAGAAACGCCGGATAACGGCTCCCTTCCTGATCGACCACCATGACGGCAGAGTCCGGTTCATATACCTGGATCACCGCCCGGCCGTTCACAAACGGAGTCACTTCCTCATAATTCATATACGGGGAGCAGACTTCCACCTGTTTCATCTGGGGGGACTCGCAGACCACCTCATAACTCTCCAGCATGCGGAACAGTTTCTCCACGCAGGAGCGGTTCAGCGCCTCCGGACGGAGCAGTTCCTGGTAGAGCACAACGAGATCTTCCGTCAGATGTCCCATCTCGAGCTGCTCCAGCACAAATTTCTGCATTGCGGACCGGTGCGTCCGGTAAGTCTGCGGATCCAGTTCCTTATTTGCAAGGACATTGCGGTATACCGCCGCGCGCTTTTCATAGCCAAGCGACGTATCATACGAAAAATACATCCGGATGATCTGGGGCATATCGTTCATGTCCGTAAATTCCATCGATCCCATATAATATTCATAGAGCCCTGTGAGACGGATCCCGCGCTCTACGCCTGATGCGTACCATTTAAAATATTCCGGCCCCTTTTTCTGCCCGTTCATCAGGAGCAGGCAGATCGCCCGCACCAGTTCGTCCGACGGGAAAATCCTGCAGGCGTACTCAAGCACCCTGTACAGAATCGGATCATACGTTCCGTAGTGCAGGGCAAGCTCCGAAAGCTGGACCGCGATCTCCTCCGTGAGCACCTCCTCCTGCGCGGCAAAGCGAAGCAGATGCAGCTCAAAGCCGCCGAGACGGCGGAGCATGAACGGATTGCGCTTCAGGATCTGATACGCCTCAAGATACATGATTCTGCTGCGGCATCCGCAGTCAAACTGACGGGACACCGCCTGATATTTCGCGTCGTCGTTGGCAAGAAGCTCCTCCTGGAGATACAGCAGGATCCACTGGAGTACCCAGCTCGTTTTGTTCGCCTCAAACAGTTTCCGGACCTCGTCTTCCATCTGATCCACATAAGAGGCATCCTGGCAGAAAAATGTCGTCAGATACAGATAAAATCCATACTGCTCCACCGTTTCCAGCCTTCCGGTATTTTCCTTGATCTCTTTTAAAAGGCGGACCGCCTTCTGTTTTTTATTGTCCGCGTAGTACAGCTGAATGAGAAACAGATCCGCGAACACATCCGTTCCGCCCGACCTTTTGTAGTTTCCTATCAGTTTGACCGAACGTGAGATCCAGGTCTCGGCTTTCTGTTTCTGCAGACGGAAGCTCACGTAATGGTTCTCCAGCTTGTACTGCATCCTTTTGCGGATGCGCCCCGCGTGAACGCGGGAAGGATCCCCGGATTTCTTTAAAATAAAGTTCACATAGATCGTCTGATAAACCGTGTCGATCCGCACCCGCGCATAATTATTTCCGGCATGCATGAGCGCGTGATCCAGTATGTAGCGCACATCGAACGTGCTCCCCGCGAACTCATCCGTCGTGATCAGGGTTTTTTCAAGCCGGACAAACGGCGCATCCGACTGCAGCGAGATTCTCGTAAATCCCCATCCGCGTCTGGTCACGCGGAACGATTCCTGCGCCGTTTCCTTCACGCCGTAGTGGACGATCCGATCCGCGTCCACCGAGATCTCAACCGGTTCTTTCACTCCCGCGCCGTTTAAAAATTCTTCGAAACTCTGATAATTAAACGAAGACTTCCGGATCGACTCGTACATGCCGTAAAGCCCCGGCCAGTCTTTTTCAAGCAGCTTCCTGAAATCCTCCGAGATAAAACAGCGATAAGCTTTCTGAAAGTCCTGCTCGGCAAGCGCCGCGAGCTCTTTGACATCCGGAACCTCGCTGCTTTCCTCCTTTTGCGGTTCCTCCTCCACAGAAATCGAATACGGAAGCGTGTGCTCGCCCAGCTCCGAACAGATCGTAAAAACACCGTCTTCCGTCATCCCGCTGCTCATCCCGCTCGTGTCCGCCTGATAGCGGATCTCATTCGTCATGCCGGCAAACTCCGCCGGTTCGAACAGCATGCGCGGATTCGAAGAAAAAAGAAAGCCTCTGAATTTTACGCCCGAATCCGCCGACAGGCGGAAACTTCCCTGCATGCGCTCCCCCGGCCGCATATGCAGCGTCAGCGTCTCCGGCTCCATCAGAAGACGCGGGGCTTTATACTCAAATTTACCATTTAGCAACTGCTCTATTCTTTTTCTCAAATCAATCACCGAATCGCTTTCGTATCTGAAAACTCATTCCAGAATCTTCTTCAGTTCATCCATAAACGTATTAATATCCCTGAATTCGCGGTAAACCGACGCAAATCTGACATATGCCACCGCATCCAGATCCTTCAGTTTGTCCATGACAATCTCGCCGATCACGCTGCTCGCGATCTCTTTTTCCTCGAGATTAAATATCTCAAATTCGATGCGGTCTATCATCTCACGTATCTCATCAATGGGGAGCGGACGCTTATAGCACGCGCGCATGACGCCCGCCTCTATCTTGCTTCTGTCATATTCCTGACGCGTCTGATCTTTTTTAATGACGATCAGCGGAATCGTCTCCACTTTCTCATAAGTGGTAAACCGTCTCCCGCAGTCATCGCACAGCCTTCTTCTGCGGATCGCACAATTATCGTCCGCAGGCCTGGAATCCACCACATGCGTATTATCCCTGTTGCAAAACGGACATCTCACGAAAAATCCCCTCCTTATTGGCTGTCATTCCCATCCATGATTTTTCTATCATTGAGTATAACGGAATCCGCGAATACTGTCAATCATTTCAAAACAGGTTGTCTTTTCCTGTCGGATACGCTATACTGAATCGATGAATTTTTCAGAGTTATTAAAATTACAGCAGGAGATGATTATTGATGAAAAAAAGATACGCACCTTTTTCGGTCGGGAATCTGAAGCTCGGCGCAGAGCGCCCCATGATCTGCGTCCCCCTGGCGGGGCAGAACGCCGGCGACCTGAGAGAACAGATCAGTCAGATAAAAGCAGGCCCCTACGATCTTGTTGAATGGCGCGCGGATTATCTGACGGACGGGACGGACAAGGATCACGTTCTGGAAACGCTTCGGGACATCCGCCGCCAGCTCGCCGGCACTGTGCTGCTGTTTACCTTCCGCACCGGATCCGAGGGCGGAGAACAGGAAATTTCGGCGAAAAATTATCAGGAGCTCTGTCTGGCGGCCGCCGGATCGGGCCTGACAGATCTGATCGACGTGGAATACCATATGGGAAATGAAATTCTGGAAAGTCTGATCCCGGCGATACACGGCACCGGGACAGGGGTGATCTGCTCCTACCACGATTTCGCAAAGACTCCGGACAGCCGGGAGATCGTGCGCATGCTCTGCCGGATGCAGTCCCTCGGCGCGGATATCACCAAAATGGCCGTCATGCCGCAGAGCCGCTTCGATGTCCTGGAACTTCTGCGCGCTTCCGCCGAGATGGAGGAACAGTACGCGGACCGGCCTTTCATCACAATGTCAATGGGCCGGCTCGGCGCGCTCAGCCGCCTTGCCGGATATCTGGACGGCTCCGCCGTCACTTTCGCGGCGGCAGGCAGAGCCTCCGCTCCCGGACAGATGAACGCGGCGGGAGTGAGCAGCGCTCTGGACCTGCTGTCCTGACTTTATATTTGGACTTTTATCTGAAATATTTTTCCCGGATCTTTTCCACCGGCATGTCAAGTCCGGTCCAGATCCGAAACGCCGCCGCGCCCTGATGAAGCAGCATATACATTCCGTTGAAGGTTTTGCAGCCCGCCCGGCCGGCATCCGACAAAAGCTTCGTGCACCCCGGATTGTATATGATATCCGAAACGGTCAGCCCGGGATGCAGCATGGAGACATCCGGGATCGGAGAGGCATCCGTAAGCGGAGCCATTCCGATGGATGTGGCGTTCGTCAGAAGCGTGCTCTCCGCAAGGCATTTCCTCAGGGCCGTCTGATCTGCCAGATCCGTCAGATCGGCGCGGCAGGCGGTATTGCGGCTGATCAGATCGGCGATATGCTGCGCGTGACTCCAGGAGCGGCCCTTCCTGTTGACAATATGGAGGACAGGAACCCCGTCAAGAGCGGCCTGCACCGCAATGGAAGAGGCTGCTCCTCCTGCCCCGAGCAGCGTCATCGGTCCGCTTTTGATGTCATATCCCTGTTCCGCGGCCGAACGCACATACCCGATCCCATCCGTGTTATGCCCGATCAGTTTTCCGTCTTCATTTTTCACGGTATTGACCGCTCCGATCATCTTTGCCGCCTCGGAAAGTCCGTCCAGGTGCTCCATGATCCGTTCTTTGTCGGGCATTGTGATATTGAAGCCGAACACGTTCATCGCCCGAAAGCCCCGGACCAGATCTCTCAGATCGGCCTGCCCGGTATCAAAGCACAGATAGACCCAGTCGATTCCCAGCAGACGGAACGTTTCATTATACATCAGCGGCGAAAGGCTGTGTCCGACAGGCGAGCCGAGCAGTCCGCCGAGCCTTGTGTGTCCGGTGATCTGAATTGACATGATAATCCCCTTCTTTCGTAAATTCCTGTTTATAAAAGCGGTTTGAAATCCGTTCTTTCACAATAAGCCTTCCTGATAACTATACCGATTCGCAGGAATAATGTCAATCAGAATGAACGGAAAAACAGGAGAACGGCCGCCGTTACAGCCACTGTTCACATTCCTTTCCCTTCGCGCATATCATGATAAAAATATGCCGGATAAGAAGTGAGGCCGGGATGCGCTTGTTTGAACTGAAACGAAAGGAAGTCATCAATGTCCGCACCTGCCGCTCGATCGGGTGCGTCAGCGATCTCGATATCGACTGCCGGACCGGCTGCGTCTGCGCGCTGACGGTTCCGGGGCCGGGCAAATTCTGCTGGTTTTTCGGGCGCGATACGGAATATATCATTCCCTGGGGCTGTATCGTACAGACCGGTCCCGATATCATACTGGTCGATATCGATGAGGAAGCAGCCTTAAAAAAATGCGGGTGATCTCACACCCGCAGATAATTTCTCATGCTTTTTAAAGCATTTTTTTCAAGTCTTGAGACCTGGGCCTGGGAAATTCCGATCTCGGAGGCCACTTCCATCTGAGTCCTGCCCTCAAAAAACCGCATTTCGATGATATGGCGCTCTCTTGTGTCGAGCCGTTTGATTGCCTCCCCTAAGGAAATGGATTCCACCCAGTTTTCTTCTTTATTTTTTTTGTCGCTGATCTGATCCATCACATACAGCGTATCTCCGCCTTCTGTGTAGACCGGTTCATACAGGCTGACCGGACTCTGTATCGCGTCCATCGCGTAGACGATGTCCTCTTTTGAAACCCCGATCTCCTCCGCGATCTCATGGATCGTCGGCTCTTTCTGGTGTGTCTTCGTATAATTTTCTTTTGCGTAGATCGCTTTGTACGCCGTATCCCGCAGAGAGCGGCTGACACGGATTGAGTTGTTGTCTCTGAGATAACGGCGTATTTCCCCGATAATCATTGGCACGGCATAGGTACTGAATTTCACATCCATCTCTGTATTGAAATTATCGATTGCCTTCATCAGTCCGATACACCCGATCTGAAACAGATCATCCGCGTTCTCATTGCTTGCGGAAAAACGCCGGATCACGCTGAGCACAAGCCTCAGATTTCCTTTGATGTACAGCTCGCGCGCTTCCTCGTCTCCGTCTTTGATCCGCGAAAAGAGCTCTTCCTTCTCTTTCGCGGTCAGCACCGGAAGTCTGGACGTGTTGACACCGCATATTTCTACTTTATTCAACGACATGTGATCATCCTCCTAAACGTAAGGTTCAGTAAAATGATTCACCTTATACAGCCGCGCTATTCGCTTCCGATATAAAATAAAAAAAGTTTTAGCCCTTGACAGCCGCGCTCATTCAAATCTGACGATTTCCCGCCTGAGTCTCTTGATGATCCGCTTTTCCAGCCTAGAGATATAGGACTGGGAGATGCCGAGCAGATCCGCGACCTCCTTCTGCGTCTTTTCCTCCCCGTCCCTCGTAGTAAATCCGAACCGCAGATGGACGATCGTGCGCTCACGCTCCGAGAGATGGTCGATCGCCCGGTTCAGCACATGGTACTCCGCTTCCGTCTCGATGTCCCGGCCGATCGCATCCTCATCCGTTCCGAGGATATCGGAGAGCAGCAGCTCATTTCCGTCCCAGTCCACGTTCAGCGGCTCATCGATCGAGACCTCCATTCTCGTCTTGCTGTTCCTCCTCAGATACATCAGGATCTCATTTTCAATACAGCGGGAAGCATAGGTGGCAAGCTTGATCTTTTTGTCCGTCTTAAACGTATTGATCGCCTTGATCAGTCCGATCGTGCCGATGGAGATCAGATCCTCCACACCGACTCCGGTGTTGTCAAATTTTTTCGCTATGTAGACGACCAGCCTGAGATTCCTCTCGATCAGCTCGCTTTTCGCTTTTCCTTCCTCTCCCCGGTCAAGCATGGCAAGAAGCGCCTGCTCTTCTTCCGGTTCCAGAGGAGGTGGAAGCACCTCCGTCCCTCCGATATAATGCGTATCGTTCGTCCTTCCAAACAGCATATCTCCGAATCCCGCCGCCATTTTGAGCTGGAAGCGCTGAGGCATTGCAATTTTTACTATCATTTCCGTTCTCCTTTTCCTGTCAGATTTTGATATGTTCCGGATTTAATATGACCTGATAAGTATCTTTCAGGCTCACTCTTTCGTTGCTGACCGCCAGGAGGGGTTTTTCAATCTCGCTTTTTCCGGACGGCGTACTGATCTGCATTTTGTCCAGAATAACCGCCCGCATCCAGCCGTGTTCTCTTCCGATGCTGTGATATGGAACAAGGAAAAATCCATTCTCCCGTTCCCATCCGTCTCCAAGAAATTTCCGCGCGCTCTCCGCGTCCAGAATGCTCACAGGTTTCTGCGTAATCGGCTCCCTCAGCCGGTTCCCCGTGTCCACAAGCGCGCGAAGCGCGATGTTCCGGCCTTTCCAGAACAGAGAGACATCCGCTTCCTGTTCCTTCTGACGCCGGCATCTCTCATATCTTCTCCAGGAGAAGGAAAGCAGAAAGAACGCCGCCAGCGCGCCGGCGCAGACCGGAACGGAAAACAGAGCCAGAACTGCCTGGAGTGTTCCTCCAAAACAAAATGTGATTAAAAACAGGAGAAACGCCCCGCGGATCCTTTTCCCGCGCCCGAATGCCGCGGCCGCGCCCAGAAACATTCCCGCAGCCGACAGTCCTCTCCTTCCCGTGAGAAGGTACGCGCACTGGCAGGCGGCGAAGATGGCTCCGGCGGCCAGGATCCCCGGCGCCGGCCTTTTTTCTCCGAGCGCCCGCGCCGTCAGGTACAGCAGAAGAAATCCATATAAAAGCTGTTCCGCAAAAAACTGGTCTATGTAAACTTCAAAATACACAAAAGAAAAGAACACCTCCTGCGGCTGCCGTATGACTACAGTATACTCCACAGAACGATGTTCTTTTGTCAAAACAGGGAGAGCTTTTCCTATTTTCTGTCGACATAATCCGACATTGAGGCGAATCGGGCCTGTGATCGAGCAGGAGGCGGTTTTTTCCCTCCTGCTCGCCCGCGCGGCCCAGGGCTGCGTCAGCAGCTGTTTTCCTTGCCTGGGCCTGTGCACAAAAAGAAGGGCGTGAACTTCCCGAAAGGAAGCCACGCCTTAACCTGCCCTCAATTAATTCCTGCGCAGGAAATCCGGTATCTGGATATCCTTCTCCTGCACCTTGCGCTCCGGCATGCGCACTGATCCAAACTGCGTCGTCTGACGCGGCTGGGATCCCGTTCCCGACGCGGATGTCTGATTTCTCTGGAACGGGAACGGTCCGGAGGATGCCTCCCGCCTGTAGCTGAATTCAGACGCGCTGTTTTTCTGGTTTCTCATACCGCCGGTCTGACGGCCCGAACCCTGATTTAAATTTACATCCTCAAGTCCTGTCGCTATGACGGTAACACTTGCTTCATCCGCGTATGTATCGTCATACAGCGCTCCGAAAATAATATTCGCGTTGTCGCCGGCCAGCTCCTGAACATAGCTTGCCGCGTCGTTCGCGTCCATCAGAGAGATATCTCCGGAAATATTGATAATCACATGGGAAGCGCCCTCAATCGTCGTCTCAAGCAGCGGGCTCGCAACCGCCTGCTTTACCGCCTCAAGCGCTTTGTCATCTCCCTTGGCCTGTCCGATTCCGATATGCGCGATTCCTTTATCGATCATGACGGTCTGTACGTCCGCAAAGTCAAGATTGATCAGGGCCGGAAGATTGATCAGGTCCGTAATTCCCTGCACTGCCTGCTGAAGCACTTCATCCGCCTTTTTCAGGGATTCCGGCATCGTGGTTCTGCGGTCCACGATCTCAAGGAGCTTGTCGTTCGGAATTACGATCAGAGTATCCACACTGTCCTTCAGCTTCTCAATCCCCGCCAGCGCGTTATTCATACGGGTTCTGCCCTCAAAACGGAACGGCTTCGTCACAACGCCGACTGTCAGAATCCCCAGATCTTTCGCAATACCCGCGATAACAGGAGCTGCCCCGGTACCTGTACCGCCGCCCATTCCGCAGGTGACAAACACCATATCCGCCCCCTGCACTGCCTGGCGGATCTCTTCCGTGCTTTCCTCAGCGGCCTGCTGGCCTACCTCAGGCTTTGCGCCCGCGCCGAGTCCCTTGGTAACTTTCTCACCGATCTGAATCGTCGTCGGAGCCTTGCAGAGCAGCAGTGCCTGCTTATCTGTATTTATTCCAATAAACTCCACACCGCAGATCGTATCCTCAACCATTCTGTTTACCGCGTTATTTCCAGCACCGCCGACACCTATAACCAGTATCTTCGCAGCGGACTCTGATTCATTTGACATAATTTCTAACACCGTGTTTCCTCCTTCTTGTAGCTGACGGGACACCGACTGACACTTTCTCCGAAAACAGCCTCTCCTCTTTCTGATCCTATAATTTACGGTGCCGCATCTTTGGGCTGCACTTGCCCCAGTATCACCGTACTCTTATCTATAATACTGGTATTCTAAAAAATTATCAAGACCTATTTTAAAAATATTGCGACTTTCATCCCTTCTTCCGAAACACTGCCGGCCGCGTCGACGGAGCGCTTACTGGGCAAGCTGGCCGGTCGACGGATCTATGACATTCCAGTAGGCGTCCTTCACATTTCCGTCCTCCTGCACGATGCATCCGTCGATCGGAACTCCGTTCGAGTCCACAACCACTCCGTCCACAACGTGGGCGTCATACCGGAGCGTATGGGAGGAATCAAACACCATAAAATAGAAAGGCTCCTCATCCGGCTGGTCTTCGCCGTCATCCTCCTCCGGATTATCCTGTCCGTCCGCGTTTTCTCCGTCCGCAGCGTTTTCATCCGCGCCGCCGCTTCCGTCGTCCGGCTCCGCCGGAGCTCCGGTGTTCTCCGCGTCTTCTCCATCCGCCGGGCCATCCCCGTTTTCTCCGCCGGCCGGCGCTTCATCGGTTCCGGCGCCGTCCGCGTTTTCTCCGTCCGCCGGGGCTTCTCCGGTTCCGTCCGCGCCTTCTCCATCCGCCGGCAGTTCATCCGCGCCGCTCTCCGGTTCCGTTTCTTCTTCCGCGCCGCTTTCCTTGTTGACCGATTCCGGTATCTCCCCTTCCGAGAAGGACACCGGTTCGTTTTTCCCGGTAAAATTCTCCATATGAAGCGTTCCTGAACTGCCGCTCATCACATCAAGGATCGCGCGCAGATTCGCAATCTTCTCCTCAAGATACTCATCCTGGCCCAGCGCCGCGTCCACGTTTCCGATCCTGACCGTGATATCCATGTTATCGGAAAAACGGATCTCCCGGGCGGTGAGCTCCTGATAACGCAGAAGCTGCGTGATGCTCAGAATCGTCCGCAGCTGCGCGCTGCTTTCCGTCGGCACCTTCTGGTACAGCACAGGCTCCCCCATCTTCACGCCGGTGACTGCCAGGACCCCGTCATATACCTGATCCGTGATATCCAGTATGATCCCATCCTCGTCAAAATACAGATTCTGATCCTCGCCGTATACATACCCTGCCAGTTCCTTCTCTGTCACGGTGACCGTGATCTTTCCGGGAGAATCAAGCTTGATTTTCAGGGAAGAAAGATAAGGCAGCCGCTCCAGCGCTTCCCCGTTCCTGTGCTTCCACATCAGAAACAGCGTATTCTGCGTCCAAAAATCATACGAAAGATCCTCCGCAATCTCCTGGCCCGACCAGCGCACATTCCCGTTTATGATCACGGTCTTCACCTGAAATACCAGTATTATAATCAGGACGGCCGCCACCAGTAACGCTAAACTTACAAGACGGATCAATCTCTGCCTTTTCCTTCTAATTCGCCCCATCTTCTCACCTGTACCTTTTCATCGTGTGCAATTCCTGTTTATCTTATACTTTCCGCGGCATTTCTTCCGCCAAAACCCCGTCAGAAAGAGAAATTTCCGCTCCGAGCAGACTCAGGTCACGGCAAATATTCTCATATCCGCGCTCAATATATTCAAGGCCGCCCACTTTTGTTGCTCCGCGCGCCGCAAGCCCGGCAATCACAAGCGCTGCCCCGCTCCGCAGATCGGTCGCCGCGACCGACGCTCCATGCAGGCTTTGGCTCCCGCAGATTCTTACGCAGTCTTTTTCCTCCTTTATTTTCGCTCCCATCCGTATAAGTTCCGGAACGACACGAAAACGGTTTTCAAATATTCTTTCCCGGATCAGGCTTTCTCCCCTGGCTTCTGAAAGCGCCGCAAGCAGCGGGGACTGCAGATCCGTCGGGAATCCCGGATACGGAGCCGTCTCCAGATACGGAACCGCCCGGATAATTCCGGGAGAATCTATCTCGCAGAAGCTGTTCTCTGCCGTTATCTTCATCCCCATCTTTTTCAGCACCGCGAGCGGATTTTCCAGTCCCGCCGCGGGCAGCCCGCAGATTCTGATCTTTCCGCCCGCGGCCGCGGCCGCGAACAGATAGGTTCCCGCGACGATCCGGTCCGGTTTTATCGAATATCTGACCGGTCCCAGCGTCCTGACGCCTTCAATCAGAATACTTCCGTCCGGTTTTCTGACGGTTCTTGCTCCGCGCAGATTCAGAAATTCGCAGAGCTCATCGATCTCCGGCTCAAGGGCGGCGTTCTGGATCAGCGTCTTTCCGGGCGCGAGAACCGCCGCGAGTATAACGTTTTCCGTCGCTCCCACACTCGGAAACGGAAGCGTCACCCTCGCCCCGCGAAGCCCTCTTCCATCCGCCTCAAGCCTTCCGGTATCCTCAAAACAGACGCCCAGCTTTTCCAGCGCGCCTATATGAAGATTGACCGGTCTTTCCCCGATCGCGCAGCCTCCCGGAAACGGCAGCGAGGCGGTCCGGCACCTGCCGGTCAGCGCCCCAAGAAACAGGATAGACGAACGAATGCGGGACGCTTCGTTTTCAGGTACCTCGCAGCAGGTAATCTGCGACGCGTCAACAGTCACCGTGCTGCCGCCGCGGCTGACCCTGCAGCCCGCCGTCTTAAGCATCCTAAGGGTAACATCCACATCGCTGATGCAGGGACAGTTGTCGATCCGGCAGACTCCGTTTCCCAGAATACAGGAAGTCAGAATAGGTAAAGCCGCATTCTTGGACCCCTGTATTTTTATCTGTCCGTAGAGTGGTTTTCCTCCTGTTATCGTTATATGCTTCAAGGTCATCCCCCGGTTCCGTTCTGGAAAACACTCATGCAGCAGATAAACTGCAAAAGCCCTATACCATAATATACAATAGTATATGCGCGGAGAATGTCCAAGGTGTAACTGTTCACTCCGTGAACGTAACACACTTCGCGAGGCAGTGAAAGTATGAACTCTAAAGTTACGCCTCTATTTCTATGTCGGTACCGCCATATTTTATCGGCTCCACCGGCTTACGGAAAGCGCGAGCCCCATCTCCGCAAGGAGAAAAAGAACCGAAGTTCCTCCATAGCTGATAAAAGGAAGCGTGATTCCGGTATTGGGGATCGTGTTGGTAACCACCGCGATGTTCAGAATCACCTGGATCGCGATGTGCCCCATGATTCCCGCGGCTATCAGCGCTCCGAACAGATCGCTGGCGTGAGTCGCTATCACCATGAAGCGCCACAGCAGCAGCAGGAACAGAAGTATCAGCAGCCATGCGCCGAACAGGCCGAACTCCTCGCAGATCACCGAAAAAATCATGTCGTTCTGCGCCTCCGGCACAAAGCCAAGCTTTTGCAGACTGTTGCCGAATCCCCGTCCGAACAGTCCGCCCGAACCGATCGCATACAGCCCCTGCATGGTCTGATATCCTTTCTCATACAGTTCCGGATGCCGCCAGATGGCGAGGCGCTCCAGACGGTACTGTTCCAGGCTCAGAAAGATCCCCATCAGGCCGCCGCCTCCGAGCAGAATCCAGAAAAACGGCAGATAGCGCGGGTTGGATATAAAAATCATGATCACGGCGATCCCCAGAATAATGATCGCCGTACTCAGATTGTTTGTCCCGACGAGCGCCACGATCGGAAGTACCGGGAGCGTGACACGCACGATCATTTCCAGGCTCTTTTTTTTCTGCATGCGGCTTACGATTCCCGCCAGAAGCAGGATCACAGCCGGCTTCGCGAACTCGGACGGCTGAAAAGACAGCGGGCCGAGCGAGAGCCACCGCTTCGATCCGTTATAGGTATCGCCAACCAGAAGAACCGCCCCCGAGAGTGCCAGCGAAACCAGATAGGCAGGTACCGAGAGACGGCGCAGCGCATGATAATCCACGGAGGAAATTCCGCACATCACCACAAGGCCGAGCGCCATCGCAAAAAACTGTTTTTTAAAATAATAGGCAGAGTCGCCGAAACGGACCTGCCCATTATATGAACTCATACTGTAGAGAACCAGAAGTCCGAATCCAGTCAGAAACAGGACAATGACAAGCAGAAGTCCGTCCGGTTTACCAGGTCGAAAATGCAATTTACCACTTCCTATGGCAATTGATGTACCAGTTCTTTAAATTGCCGTCCCCTGACTTCATAGTTCGGGAACATTCCCCAGCTCGCACAAGCCGGTGAAAGAAGCACCGCGTCTCCCGGCTCGGCCCGTGAGGCACAGATATCGACTGCCTCGGCGAGCGTTTCCGCGAACAGAATATCATAAAAACCGCAGTTCCTTGCTGCTTCGGCAATCTTTTCTTTTGTCTGTCCGATCAGCACAAGATATTTCACTTTTCCGTCAAAAGCGCGAATCCACTCCTCATAGGAAGAATTTTTGTCATAGCCTCCCCCGATCAGCAGCGTCGGTCGTTCCATTGCCTGGATCCCCTTGATCGCCGCATCCGGATTCGTCCCCTTGGAATCGTTGTAATATACAACGCCGTGTTTCTCCGCTACGTACTCGATCCTGTGCTCCACCGCCTGAAACGCGCAGATGACAGGGCGCATTTCCTCTATGGAGACGCCGTAAGCCAGCGCCGCCGCGGCCGCAGCCATGATGTTTTCGTAATTATGTGTGCCGAGCAGATTTACTTCCTTCACGGAACAGATATCCTCAATTCCGGCCTCCGACGCGTAACGGATCATGTCCCCCTCAAGATAAACTCCGCGCGCGAGCGCACGGGCGCTGCTGAACCAGAGTACTTTTATGGGAAGCTTCTCCCCGAATTTCCGCAGTATCTCATCCTCGTAGTTCAGGACGCACACATCCTCCGGCCCCTGATGCGCCGTGATCAGCTCCTTCACACGGATATACTCCTCCATTGTGTGATGGCGGTTCAGATGATCCGGAGTGATATTCAGGATCGCGCTGACCTTCGGAGAAAACCGTTCCGTCGTCTCAAGCTGAAAACTGCTGATCTCAGCAACCGTCACGGCCTGCTCCGTCATATGCCGCACCGCTTCCGTATAGGAAAACCCGATATTCCCGACAACGTAGACTTCCCTTCGGACGTGCTTCATGATCTCGCCGAGGAGACTGGTCGTCGTCGTCTTCCCGTTTGTCCCCGTAACCGCCAGAACCTCTCCCTTTCCGCACCGGAAAGCTAGCTCAACTTCTCCCCAGATCGGAAGTCCTCTCTCCCTGAGCCGGTTCACCAGAGGCAGATCGCACGGGACGCCGGGGCTGAGCACGACCAGCGTCAGACGCTTCATCTCTTCCTCCGGAAGTTCTCCTGTCAGTACTTTCGCTCTGCTCCCCGCCGGGAGTTTCGCAAGCACCTTCTCCGTATCAATCTCTGTATTTTCATCGAACAGAACCGCTTCCGCCCCCAGACTGACCAGCAGTCCGGCGGCTCCGATTCCACTGATGCCGGTACCAAACACCAGCACAGTCTCTCCTGTCCATTCCATTTCAAGCTCCTCCATTATGATCCTGTGATCTCTGTTTTGTCCTCCGCGCAGAATACGCGAATCCTGGCGGTATTTTCCGCGGTATCCCGGCCTCTGCGGTCAGATTCCGGACGGGATGAAAGCGTTCATCCGACCGCTACGAGACCAAGCACGCACAAAAATGTCGTGATCACAGTGAACACTGTGACGATTCTGGTCTCCGGCCAGCCGCATTTTTCAAAATGATGATGAATCGGGGCCATCTTAAAGATACGTTTTCCGCCTGTTTTCTTAAAATAAGTGACCTGTATAATCACGGAGAGAACCTCCACGCAGTAGATCAGGCCGATAATCGGAAGAAACAGGGGCATTCTCATAAGATACGCCGACCCGGCGACGAACCCGCCGAGCGCGAGCGAACCCGTATCTCCCATAAATACCCGCGCGGGATACGTGTTAAACAGCAAAAAGCCCAGCAGAGCGCCCGCGACCGCCGCGGTGATCGGTTCGATCCCGCCGTTCATGCTCATGGAAACCACTGTGTAAAAAACCGCGACGATCGTCGTCACACCTGTCGCAAGCCCGTCAAGGCCGTCCGTAAAATTCACGCCGTTCACCGTACCGATGATCACGAAATATGCAAGCGGCACGGCAAGCGCCCGCACGGTCGTCCCGGAAAGCATCTTTCCCCCCGAAAACGGAATCAGGATATCCAGGCAGGAAGCGTCCATGAACCAGAGATACACGACAAAAACCGTCGTGACAAGCAGCTGTCCTGCCATCTTCTGTTTCGGGTACAGTCCGTCAGAGCGCCTGAGCACCACTTTCAGATAGTCGTCGAGAAATCCTATGATCCCGAATCCGAGAATCAGAAACAGGACCGGAATGATCCTGGGATATTTCCCGATAAACAGCATCGAAGTCGCCGCTGTGCTGATCAGGATAATCAGCCCTCCCATCGTGGGAGTGCCGGCTTTCTTCAGGTGAGATTCTACTCCTTCTTTCCGCTCCGTCTGGCTGACTTTCAGCCGCTGGAGAAACGGGATCACAATCGGGCTTAACAGCACGCTGACCAGAAAAGCCGCAAACAATGGAATCAATACTTCCTGACTTATTATCATCTTACACCTCTTCTTTTGATCTTCTGTTTCAGATAACCTGCCTGCTTTTTCTTTGGCGGCGAACCACGCACGATTATCATATGTTACAAGTATAAAGGGTTTTCAGGGATTATTCAACCTGTTTTCTCATTTTTTTGCGGGTCGTCTGCCGCGCCGTTTTTCCTTATTCCAAGATAAGGAAGAATGTTCTGAAACACCTCGCGCATGACCGGCGCCGCTATGGTTCCCCCGTAGTAGACCCCCTGAGGATTATTGATCACGCACATGCCGATCACCTGCGGATCATCCGCGGGGGCAAAGCCGACGAAAGAAGAGATATACCGGTTGGCGCTGCGCGGCAGCGTCTCCGAGGTCGCCGTCTTTCCGCCGATCCGGTACCCTTCAATATAAGCGTTTTTCCCGCCTCCGCCGTCCACCACCTGTTCGAGGAGGTACCGCATCGTCGCCGAAGTCTCCGCCGAGAGGATCCGCCGCTTTTGCGGATATTCGAAGACTTTCGTAAGGGCCCCGTCCTCCGCTCTCGCCTGAGCGCCGAAATGCGGCGTGATTCTCATCCCCCCGTTGATGAGGGAACTGACGGTCGTGATCAGCTGAATCGGCGTGATCTGAAACGACTGGCCGAAAGAGATCGTCGCGAGCTCCACCTGTCCGACATTCTCCTGTCTGTGCATGATCGTCGCTGCCTCTCCGGGAAGATCGATCCCCGTTTTCTCATCCAGCGCAAACTGATGAAAATACTGGAAATACCGTTCTGTTCCCAGCCTCAGCCCGACCTCAATAAACACCGGGTTGCAGGAATTCTGCGTGGCCTGCACAAACGTCTCGCTTCCGTGGCCGCTCACCTTATGGCAGCGGATTTTCCGGTCCTCCACGATCCTGAAGCCGGGGCAGGAAAACTGGTCGGAGACTGAGACGACGCCCGCTTCCAGGCCCGCGGCCGCCGTGACGGTCTTAAACGTGGAACCCGGTTCATATGTATCGTTGATGCATCCGTTCCTCCACATCCGGTTCAGCGCGTTCTGCAGTTCCTGTCCGGAAACTTCCCCGTTCCCGCCGGCCAGCGTATACGGATCATTCAGATCAAATTCGGGAACGTTTGTCATCGCGTAAATTTCCCCGTTCTTCGGGTTCATGATGATGATGGAAACACTGTCCGCCTCTTTCTGCTCCATGACTTTGCGCGCGGCCTGTTCCGCAAACTCCTGAATATTCGCGTCAAGGCTGATATAGAGATCGCTGCCGTTTACCGGCTCCTCCCGGCGTTCCCCTGTATCGGACAGTTCGACGCCCCGCGCGTCCGTCAGCGTCAGAATCCGCCCCGGCGTTCCCTGCAGAATCTCCTCGTACTTTACCTCAAGTCCGATGATCCCCTGATTGTCCCCTCCTGTAAATCCGAGAACTTTGGAGGCCAGACTTCCAAGCGGATAATACCGTCTGTAGTCCTCGTCAACCTTCACTCCTTCCAGTCCATAGTTCCGGATCCTGTCCCCCGCCGCTTTCTCCACGTTTTTCGCCACGCGCTCGATCGAGCTGACTTTTTCGACTCTTTTTCTGACTTTCTCCTCGGGAAGCTCCAGTTCCCGGCTCAGAATTTCAATCACCCGCTCAGGCTCCCTGATCTGGCTGTGAATTACGGACACGGTGCAGACCGTGCGGTTATCCGCCAGCACCTTGCCTGTGCGGTCCATGATCCTCCCCCGCGCGGCTTTGATCGGACGTTCCCTCTCATGAAGATCCTGCGCAAGTTCGGCGTAATATTCCGAATTGATGACCATCAGGCTGACCAGCCTGACAGCCAGCGCGGCCAGCGCCAGGAAACAGCACAGAAACACGGCCGCCGTTTTTCTGCGGTGAAAGCTTTTTGTTTTCTGCATGGCAGACTGCATGGAAAACCTCTTTCCGGTTTTGGTACAGTCTATTGCAAAAATCATTAAAAAATTCCTTCGGATCGGACAGGGGGCAGTCTTCCCTCCTGCCTGCGCGCCGCGTCAGCAGCATTTTCCTTACACGGGCCTGTGCACGCGAAATGCCGCCGGACATCTGTCTGATCTGGCCGGCGGCATACTGCAGTTTTTGTATACTCCGCGCTGCGGAGCCTGAAATGTGTTTTATTCCTCTTCCTCAGGCAGCGCCGAAGGATCCCACATGGAAGAGTTGTCCTCCGCGGACGCGTTATCCGACGGCGGAACCGCCATATCAGGATTATCCGCTTTCTCCTCCGGCTCAACCTCCTCGGGAAGCTCAAGATCGGCCACATGATTCATAACACCGTCATAGACGGCTCCGGTATCATCCACGTAAGCTCCCTCGATCGGGGAACCTTCCGCCGTCACAACAACATTGGCGTCGCTGACATAAGCGCCTTTATAATAATTTCCGTATACATCCATGGCATCAAATGTCTGTTTTTCCACTTCTTCTTTTGTCAGATCCTCCCTGCTCAGGCCAAGGCTGGCAAGCAGCTCATCCGTTACTTCCTCCGTCGGATATATATTCAGATAGGGAAGCACTTCAATCGCGATCTTGCGGAACAGAACCTGCGCGTATGTGCTGACCGCCTGCTCCGCCACGTTCGGCTCATCGACGATCACGTAGATCACAATCTCGGGATCATTGATCGGGGCCGCCCCAATGAACGATACCAGATAATGTCCCTCCCAGCGCTGCCCTGTATCCGGATTGATCTTCTCCGCCGTACCGGTCTTCCCCCCGGTCAGATAGCCCGGAACCCGGGAATTGCGTCCCGTACCTTCCTGAACGGCAGTTTTCAGAAAGTCCTTTATGATTTCCGATACTTCTGTCGATACCGTCTGCTTCAGCAGGAGGTTATCCATGCTCTTGACCACCTTGCCGTCGTCGTCCAGTATCTTGTCGATCACATGCGGCTGATAATAATATCCGCCGTTCACAATGGAACAGAACGCGGTGATCTCCTGTACCATCGTGCAGGTAAAGCCCTGTCCGAACGAGCACGTCGCAAGCTCCACCTCGTTCATCCGCTCGCGCGTGTAGACCGCGCCGGAGGCCTCATTCGGGAGGTCAATCCCGGTCCGCCTGCCGAAATTGAACATGGACTGCATCGCGATAAACTGTGCGACTCCCATCTTCCTTCCGATTGCCATCAGGCCGTCGTTGCAGGAATTTTTGATCACTTCCCCAAGCGTCTCGGTACCGTGTCCGTATATATTGTCGCAGTTGATCTGTGTATCTGTCACGAACTCACCGCCGTCGCAGATAAACGTATCCGCCGGCGTGACGTCCCCGTTTTCAAGCGCGGCCGCCACATGGATCGGTTTTACGACAGAACCCGGCTCATATCCGTCGGTCACGCAGAAATTTTTCCACATTGTATTCAGGGCTTCGATAAGCTCCTCGTCCGACATGTCGTTCTGTTCGGACGGCGGGTACCACGCCGAGATATTCTGCGGATCATTCAGGTTGTAGCCCGAATTTGTCGCCATCGCGAGAACCGCTCCGCTGTTGGGATCCATCGCAACAACGCCGATATTTTTCGCGCCGTGCTTTGCCGTCCCGTCGTCCTTCGCGTCGCCGTACTCATCGTCAAATTCCGCGATGTATTTCTCGACGATCTGCTGGATATTGATATCGATCGTCGATTTCAGCGTGTAGCCGTTTTCCGGCGGAATCGTGCGCCGCTGATATTCCTGGCTTTCATTCAGATAGCCGAACACCCTTCCGTCCGTGCCCTTGAGCATGTCGTCATAGTAGGCCTCAAGTCCCACAATGCCGTCCCCTATCTCGTTGGAAAATCCCACAACGGTACTCGCGACGCTGTTCATCGGATACTTTCGTATGTACTTATCCTCAAACCAGATTCCGGTCACCTTTCTTATTTTGGCGCGCTCTTCTTTGGAAAGATGCCGGCTCTCGTCAAGCGACGTATATTCCTCAAACGCGTCCTTTACTTCTTCCGTCACATCCTGCTTAACGATCTGATACTGGCTGTCCCGCGTCTTCTCATCTTTGATCAGATGCTCCATCGCATCCGGTTCGAGATCAAATACATCCTCAAGAGCGTCCACCGTGGCTTCTACATATTCTTCATAATGCTCTTTGTCATTTTCTTTATAATAATTAACCGCATAACAGTCCAGGATTACATTATACTGCCGCTCACTGTAAGCAAGGACCCGGCCGTTGGAATCCTGGATCTCGCCTCTTCTGCTGTACAGTGTGCGGCTGTCATAATTTTCCTGCGAAAGAACCTGCTTCGCGTACCGCTGTCCCATCTTTACATTGATGAAGACGATCCGCAAAAGCAGGATAATCAGAAATACTAAAACCAGTGCAAACGCGACCGAAAGCTTCGCCTGCATTTTCCGTGTGAATCTTTGTTCCCTTTTTGCTTTATATCCTTTCGCCAACTGTCCACCTGCTTACTCTTCGGGTACATCCGTATACTGACGCACATAGTCGCTGTCAATTCCGCTGTATGTCACAATCTGTCCTTTTCTCGCATGATCCATGCCCAGTTTGTTCATGGCAACATCCTTCACATGCTCCATGTCCACAGTCGCCATGATCCTGTTATAGTCAGCGTCATTTTCAAGCTTCGCTTCATCAAGACTTACCGCAAGAGATGTGACTTCCTGCCGGAGCTTTGTATTCTCAGACTGCAGTTTCAGATAATTCACACACACAAAAACCGCAGCGGCCCCTACCGCGGCCAGGAATAAGACATAGCCAAAATTCATCTGCCGCGCGCGCTCCCTGTTCTTTCTGACCGCGCGGCTGGTCTTCCGGCTCTTCTTAGGCTGCCCGTTTCCCTGATCCGGCTGCACCCTGCGCACAACATTGCCTTCCACATACGTCTGCTTCTGTTTTCCGGTTCCTCTTTTTTTATCCGCTCCAGCCATTTTCTCACTCCTCTTCCCTTTGTAATTCCCGTTCAAAAACTCTCAGCTTTGAACTTTTCGCTCTGGGATTGACTGCCAGCTCTTCCTCTCCCGGAGTGACCGGTTTCCTTGTGACTACATGTCCTTTCGGTTTCTTCCCGCACACACAGACAGGAAACTCTTTCGGACAGGTACATGGATTCTCGCACTTCCGGAAGATATTCTTGACGATCCTGTCCTCAAGAGAGTGGAACGTAATCACACAGATACGTCCCCCGTCATTTAACAAGTCTATCATATCTTCCAGCGAATTTTCAAGAACCTCCAGTTCCCTGTTCAGCTCAATCCGAATCGCCTGGAAGGTCCTTTTGGCCGGGTGTCCTCCAACTGCCCGCATCTTCATTGGTATCGCCGCTTTTATAACTTGAATTAACTCCCCAGTTGTTTCCAGTGTTTTTTCTTTACGTGCACTTACGATATGACGGGCGATATTTTTCGCGAACCGCTCTTCCCCATAGTCTCTGATGACGCGGTAAAGCTCCATCTCACTATAACCGTTCACAATATCCTTTGCCGTCATTTCCTGCCTCTGATCCATCCTCATGTCCAGCGGCGCATCCTCTCTGTAAGTAAATCCGCGGTCTGCCGTATCAAGCTGATAGGAGGAAACCCCCAGATCCAAAATGACTCCATCTGCTGATGTAATACCAAGTTTCCCAAGCTCCTGTCTCATCTCGCAGTAATTGCTGCGGATAATGGTAACTATATTTCCAAACTCCCCAAGGCGTCGGGCCGCAGCCTCAATCGCCGCCGCATCCTGGTCTATG
>CANRGB010000008.1 GCA_947630005.1 uncultured Lachnospiraceae bacterium | reverse complement strand
GCCGTGATATTTGATCTTGACGGGACGCTGATGGATTCCATGTGGATGTGGAAGGCGATCGATATCGAATATCTGGGAAGATACGGATATGAACTTCCGCCGAATCTTCAGAGAGAAATCGAGGGGATGGGATTTACCGAGACCGCCGTCTATTTCAAGGAGAAATTCAGCCTGCCGATGACCGTTGAGGAGATCAAGCAGGACTGGAATGAAATGGCGTATGATAAGTACGCGCACGAAGTGCCGCTGAAAAAAGGCGCGGACAGGCTTTTAAAACAGCTGCGGGGACAGGGGATCAGGATTGGCATCGCGAGCAGCAACAGCCATGAGCTGATCAATGCCAGCCTTGACGCGAACGGCGTGCGGCAGTATTTCGACTGCATCCGCACTGCCTGCGACGTGGCAAAGGGAAAACCGGCCCCGGATATTTATCTGAGCGTGGCGGAATCTCTCGGGACGGCCCCGGCAGACTGTCTGGTGTTTGAAGATGTGCCGATGGGGATCCTCGCGGGACGCAGCGCGGGCATGAAAGTCTGCGCCGTGGCGGACAAAAGCGCCGAAGATCAGACGGAAAAAATCCGGGAGATGGCGGATTATTACATACGGACGTTTGAGGACGTCCTGAACCATACCTATGAAACTCTGATCTGAGCGGCTGCGGATTCCCGGCGGCTTTTGACAACGGATATGAGAAAATGATAATTTACGGAGAAGCGCATGAACAGAGAATTTTTGCCGGTGAGCCGCGAAGATATGGAGAGACGCGGGATCTCACAGCTTGATTTTGTCTACGTGATCGGGGACGCCTATGTGGATCATCCTTCCTTCGGCCACGCGGTGATCAGCCGCGTGCTCGAATCCCGCGGTTATACGGTCGGGATTATCGCGCAGCCCGACTGGCGGACGGCCGAAAGCATAACCGTGCTCGGGCGGCCGAGACTTGGCTTTCTTGTGACCGCCGGGAATATGGATTCCATGGTGAACCATTACGCGGTCTCGAAAAAACGACGCCAGAAAGACAGCTACACACCGGGCGGCGTGATGGGAAAACGGCCCGACCGCGCGGTCATTGTCTACTGTAATCTGATCCGGCAGGCATACCGCGACGTACCGATCATCGCGGGCGGAATCGAGGCAAGCCTCCGGCGCATGGCGCATTATGACTACTGGTCGGACAGCGTCAGGCGCTCCGTTTTGATGGACTGCGGCGCGGATCTGATCTCCTACGGGATGGGAGAACGCTCCATCGTCGAAATCGCGGACGCGCTGGACGCCCAAATCCCGGTGCAGGATATCACGTTCATACCCGGAACCTGCTTCAAAACAAAGCGGCCGGAAGCGGTCAGTGACTGCGGACTGCTGCCGGATTATGAGACGATACGCACCGACAAAAAAGCCTGCGCGGAAAGTTTTTACATGCAGTACCGCAATACCGATCCGTTTAACGGCAGACGGCTCGCGGAGCCTTACGGCACGGTGTACGTTGTGCAGAATCCTCCGGCAAAGCCGCTCAGCCAGCAGGAGATGGACGACATCTACGCGCTCCCATACTGCCGGACCTGGCACCCTTCCTATGATGAGGCGGGCGGAATTCCCGCGTTCGCGGAAGTGAAATTCAGTCTGATCAGCAGCCGCGGCTGCTTCGGCGGCTGCAGTTTCTGCGCGCTGACGTTTCATCAGGGGAGGATTATCCAGACGCGCAGCCATGAATCCCTGCTCGCGGAAGCGCGCCAAATGACGGAAGATCCGGACTTCAAAGGATATATTCATGATGTCGGCGGTCCGACCGCGAATTTCCGCCAGCCGTCCTGCCGGAAACAGCTGGAGCACGGCGTATGCCGCGACAGGCAGTGCCTGTTTCCGGAGCCCTGCAGAAATCTGACGGCGGATCACCGCGATTATGTGTCCCTGCTGCGGAAACTGCGGAAGATCCCCGGCGTGAAAAAGGTGTTTATCCGTTCCGGGATCCGGTTTGACTATCTGATGCAGGATCCGTCGGACGAATTTTTCCGGGAACTTGTCCGGTATCATATCAGCGGTCAGCTCAAAGTCGCCCCGGAACACGTTTCCGACCGCGTACTTGCGCTGATGGGAAAGCCGAAACACAGCGTCTACCGGAAATTTACCGAAAAATACAGACAGTTGAATCAGGACCTTGGAATGAATCAGTTCCTCGTGCCGTATCTGATGTCCTCGCATCCGGGCTGTTCCATGAAGGAAGCGGTCGAGCTTGCCTGTTATCTGCGCGATTCCGGCTGCATGCCGGAGCAGGTGCAGGATTTTTATCCGACCCCGTCGACGCTCTCGACCTGCATGTATTATACCGGTCTCGATCCGCGGACGATGAGCCCGGTCTATGTGCCGAAAAATCCGCATCACAAGGCGATGCAGAGAGCGCTGATCCAGTACCGCAGGCCTGAAAATCAGGATCTGGTGCGGGAAGCGCTGCGGATGGCCGGCAGAGAGGATCTGATCGGTTATGGCCCGAAATGCCTGGTGCGGCCCGCGCGCGGTGCGCAGTCCGTGAAACAAAGCAGGGCGGGAGAGAAAAAACCGAAGAAGACAATCCGCAATATACACAAAAAGAAAGGATAAGCAGATGAAGAGAGTGAAAAAAGGCGCCGCCGGCTATATCCGGTATGAAAAAAAACGCAGATTTCTGATTACCGCCGCCATGTTCGCGCTGCCGCTCGGTCTCTATATGATCGGACTTACCGTGACAAAAAGCAGGCTGAACTGGCTGACGCTCATCGCGATCCTCGGCTGTCTCCCGGCCTGTAAATCGCTGGTCGGCCTGATCATGATCCTGATGCAGAAGCCGGTGCCGGAAGAACTTCTTGCGCAGACCCAAAAGGCCGCGGGAGATCTCGTCTCGGCAAACGAACTTGTGTTTACCGCATATGAACACAACACGCCGGTGGACGCGCTGATCGTCTGCGGAGACCAGGTAGTCTGCTACACGCCGGATCAGAAGACGGACGCCGCTTATATTGAAAAGCATATTTCCCGGATCCTGACCGTGAACGGTTTTCCGTCCGCGCAGGTCAAAATGTTCAAAGAGCTGAAGCCGTATCTCCAGAGAGTCGGACATATCCGGGAAAATCAGGAAAAATACAGGGAAGGAATCGAGTTTTCGCCGGATGAGCGGTATCCTGAACTGTCGCGCGAGGAGCTGATCCTGCATACACTGTTCGCAATCTCGCTCTGATTTGTTTCCGGGACTTTTATCCGCGTCTGACGCGGCCCGGCATGCGGTTCCGGAAGCGAAAGACCGGAAAATCAAATCACGAGGCGAACCGCCTGCAAACATGATATCACGGTTTGAAACACCGGAAATGGGGAACTTAAATGATCACACTGACAATCACCGCGAATGAAGCCGGCCAGCGTTTTGACAAGCTTCTTGCGAAATACCTGAATGAGGCGCCCGTAAGCTTTATTTACAAAATGCTCCGGAAAAAGAATATTACCTTAAACGGCCGAAAGGCATCCGGGAAGGAACTGCTCGCCCCGGGCGATGAGGTCCGGCTGTTTTTTTCGGACGAAACGGCGGCTAAATTTCACACCGCGGATTTCAGGAGAGTGAAAGCGCCGCTTTCGATCCTCTATGAGGACGAGCATATCCTGCTGGTCAGCAAGCCGGCCGGAATGCTCTCGCAGCGCGCCGATGAGACAGAGCCTTCCCTGGTCGAATATCTGATCACCTATCTGCTGGATTCCGGATCTCTGACAGAAGATCAGCTCACCACGTTCCGTCCGTCCGTCTGCAACCGTCTTGACCGCAACACGAGCGGCATCGTGATCTGCGGGAAAAGTCTTGCGGGGCTGCAGGAAATGAGCCGTCTGCTGAAGGAGCGGCGCATACATAAATATTACCGCTGCATCGTAAAAGGAGAACTGCGCGGGGAGCATCATCTGAAAGGATATCTGTACAAAGACCGCAGGACAAACAAAGCGGCAGTCTCCGACCATCCGGCCGGGGACGCGCTTCCGATCGAGACCAGATACAGGGCGGCCGCCTGTGCGAACGGCTGTACGGAGCTGGAGGTCCTGCTGATCACAGGGCGCAGCCATCAGATCCGCGCCCATCTCGCGTCGATCGGTCATCCGGTTCTGGGGGATCCGAAGTACGGGGATCCGGAGATGAACAGCCGCCTCCGCCGTTCTTACGGGGTAAAACATCAGCTGCTGCACGCGTACCGCCTGGAATTTCCGCCTCTGGAAGGAACGTTTTCCTATCTGTCCGGCAGATGTTTTACGGCCCCCCTGCCGGAGATTTACGGCAGAATCATGACCGCAGGGTCATGAAAACCGGGACACAGAATTTTACAGTCATCACAAAAAGGAGGAAACACAGGAAATGGACAAAAAAGCGCTTTATCATCTTTCTTACGGCGTGTTCGTGCTGGCCTCGAAAGCGGACGGAAAAATGAACGGATGCATCACAAACACCTGCATGCAGGTCGCGAACAGCCCGACAAGAGTGGCGGTCTCCGTGCTCAACACGAATTATACCTGTGATCTGATAAAAAAGAGCGGCATATTCGCCCTGACGATGCTGGACGATACCTGCACGTTTGAGACGATCCGGTTCTTTGGCTTTCAGTCGGGCCGGGACGTCGTAAAATTCGGATGCGCGGAGCTGACCGACAGGAACGGAATCCCTTATCTTGGCTGGCAGGCGTGCGCGATGCTCAGCTGCCGCGTCACGGAATCCCGGGATCTGGGCAGCCATACGCTGTTTATCGCCGAGGTGGAGGACGCGAAAGTCCTCAGCAGGAACGCGCCTCTTACTTACGCCGACTATCAGAGCCGCTTAAAGCCGAAACGGGAGGAAAAACCGGAAGCGCAGGAACGCAGGATCATCGGATGGCGCTGCAGGATCTGCAGATATTATTATGAGGGAAGCGAGCTTCCCGCGGATTATGTCTGCCCGTTATGCGGACATGGCGCGGACGATTTTGAACCTGTTTACGAGTCCTGAAAAAGGAGGATCCGGCAATGGCCACATGGAATTCCAGAGGGCTGCGCGGCTCCACCCTCGAAGATCTGATCAACCGCACCAATGATCTCTACCGGGAAAAAGGGCTGGCCCTGATCCAGAAGGTCCCGACCCCGATCACCCCGGTCAAGCTTGACAGCGCGCACCGGCATATCACGCTTGCCTATTTTGAGCAGAAGAGTACCGTGGACTATATCGGCGTTGTGCAGGGGGTTCCCGTCTGTTTTGACGCAAAGGAATGTACGTTTGACACCTACGCGCTGGATCATGTACATGCGCATCAGATCGAATTTATGACCGCGTTTGAGAAGCAGGGCGGCATTTCCTTCCTGATTCTGTTTTATACCGCGAGAAACGAACTGTTTTATCTTCCGATGAAGGATCTGCTCGTCTTCTGGGAACGCGCGCAGAACGGCGGAAGAAAAAGCTTCCTTTATAAGGAGCTTGATCAGGATTATTATCTGCATCCGCACGGCGGATATCTGGTTCCTTATCTCGACGGCCTTGCGGCTGATCTGGCTTCAAGGGATTGACAAGTGATGGGGAATCCTGTATAATGCGTATGCTGTTTTGCGTGATAGCATAGCAGCGCGTTAATTTGCAAAAGCGCGGCAAAAAATCCGCGGCGCTGTTCTGCACCGCAGGGCATGTGTGTCTGAAAGGAAGATGTATTATGCAGAAAATCCTCCACACGCCGGAAGGCGTGCGGGATATTTACAACAGGGAATGCGAGCAGAAGCTGCTTCTTCAGGAACGCCTGCATTCCGGAATCAGGTCTTTCGGCTACCGCGATATCGAAACGCCGACCTTTGAGTTTTTTGACGTTTTCGGCAAGGAAGTCGGAACCATCCCTTCAAAGGAGCTCTACAAGTTTTTCGACCGCGAAGGGAACACGCTGGTGTTGAGACCGGATTTTACGCCTTCCATTGCGCGGGCTGCGGCCCGCTATCTTCTTGGAGGAAAAATGGCGGTCCGGCTGACCTACCTTGGCAATACCTATATCAATAATTCAAGCTATCAGGGCCGTCTGAAGGAGACGACGAATATCGGAGCCGAACTGATCGGGGATGACAGCGCCGACGCGGATGCGGAAATTGTGGCGCTCGTGATCCGCACGCTTCTGCTGTCCGGCCTCAAGGACTTTCAGGTAAGCCTCGGCCATGCGGGCTTTTTCCGCTCGCTCGCGGAGGAGGCCGGTCTGGAAGCCGGCCTTGTCGCGGAGCTGAAACAGCTGATCTCCAACAAAAATACGTTCGGCGTCGGGAAGCTTCTGGCCTCCTCCTCGATCGACGAAAAGAGGCGGACGGCATTTGAGGCGATCCCGCAGCTGTTCGGCGGGGAAGAGGCGCTCGCGCGGGCGGAGGCGCTGACTGACTGCGCGGAAGCGCTTGCGGCGATCTCCCGCCTCCGGGAGATCTACCGGATTCTGAAGATTTATCAGGTGGAGCAGTATGTTTCCTTCGATCTCGGAAATCTGAGCCGCTACACGTATTACACGGGGATCTTTTTCCGGGCGTATACGTTCGGGACAGGGGACGCGGTCGTCAAGGGCGGACGTTATGACCATCTTCTCGAGCATTTCGGAAAAGAAGCGCCGGCGGTCGGCTTTGTGGCCGTCATTGACCAGCTGATGAGCGCGCTGTCGCGCCAGAAGATCAGCCAGCCGCTTCCGTCGCGGAGATGCCTGATCATCTACAGTCAGGCAAGGCTCGCGGAAGCGATCGGGAAAGCCTCCGATCTGCGGCGCGACGGAATTGACGTCGAGATGGTGCGCGTCACGGACGAGCGCACGTACAGAGACTGCATGGCATACGCAAAGGAGTGTTCCTGCATGCTGTATGAAATCTGCGAGGAACAGGATAAAGTCAGGAGGCCGGAACAATGAGCACAGGAAAAGAGACGCGTTATCTGACCTTCGCCCTCACGAAAGGGCGGCTTGCCAGAAAGACGCTTGAGCTGCTGGAACAGACCGGCATTACCTGTGAGGAAATGAAAGATCCGGATTCCAGAAAGCTGATTTTTGTCAATGAGGATCTGAAGCTCCGCTTTTTCCTCGCGAAAGGGCCGGATGTGCCCACCTATGTCGAGTACGGAGCCGCGGACATCGGCGTCGTCGGGCGCGATACGATTCTTGAAGAGCAGCGGGATCTGCATGAGGTGCTCGACCTTGGCTTCGGCGCCTGCCGGATGTGCGTCTGCGGACCGGAATCCGCGCGCGCCTGCCTGCAGGGACCGGGTCTGATCCGCGTGGCGACAAAATATCCGAATATCGCAAAAGATTACTTTTATAATCAGAAAAACCAGACCGTGGAGATCATCAAGCTGAACGGTTCGATTGAACTTGCGCCGATCGTGGGGCTCTCGGAGGTCATCGTCGACATCGTGGAGACAGGCTCCACGCTGCGTGAGAACGGACTGACCGTCCTGGAAGAGATCTGTCCGCTGTCGGCCCGCGTCGTCGTAAACCAGGTCAGCATGCGGATGGAAAACGAGAGGATCATGAAACTGCTTGCGGATCTGAACCGGGCAGTCGAAGCACGGCCATAGAAGGGAGTCCATCAGGAATGAAAACAGTCAGGCTGACAAGCGGAACAAAAAAAGATCTTCTGGAAAAGCTGCTGAAGAGAAGTCCGAACAGCTATCCGGAATTTGAAAGCCGCGTGGCCGAAATTATAAAACAGGTGCGGGAGAAAAGAGACGAGGCTCTCTTTTCGTTTACGGAGAAATTTGACGGCGTATCCCTGACGGCGGAGACGGTAAAAGTCACGCCGGAAGAAATCAGGGAGGCTTACGCGGCCGTCGATCAGAGGTTTCTTGAGGTGATCCGCCGGGCAGCCGCGAATATCCGCGCCTATCATGAGAAACAGAAAAAATACAGCTGGTTTGACAGTACGGAGAACGGAACGATTCTCGGGCAGAAAGTGACGCCGATCGCCGCGGCGGGCGTTTATGTGCCGGGCGGAAAAGCCGCCTATCCGTCCTCGGTGCTGATGAATATCATTCCCGCCAAAGTGGCGGGCGTCGGCAGAATCATCATGACGACGCCGCCGGGACGGGACGGCAAAGTCTGCCCGACGACGCTGGCCGCCGCCGTGGAGGCCGGTGTCGACGAGGTGTACAAGGCAGGGGGCGCGCAGGCAATCGCGGCCATGGCTTTCGGCACGGAGAGCATCCCGAAGGTGGACAAGATCACCGGACCGGGAAATATCTACGTCGCGCTCGCGAAAAAGGCGGTTTACGGACATGTCAGCATCGATTCGATCGCCGGGCCGAGCGAAATCCTGGTTCTCGCGGATGAGACGGCCAACCCGCGCTATGTCGCGGCGGATCTTCTGTCCCAGGCGGAGCATGACGAGATGGCTTCCGCGATCCTCGTCACAACAAGCGAAAAGCTGGCTGACGATGTAAAGCGGGAGATTGACGGGTTCCTCAAAGTATTATCCCGCAGGGAGATCATCAGCCGCTCCCTCGAACAGTACGGCTTCATTCTGATCGCCGATTCGATGGATGAGGCGGTTGACGCGGTCAACGAGATCGCTTCCGAACACCTTGAGATCGTGACCAGAGACGCGTTTCAGGTTATGACGAAGATCCGGAACGCGGGCGCGGTCTTTATCGGAGAATACAGCAGCGAACCGCTCGGCGATTATTTCGCGGGGCCGAATCATATCCTTCCGACAAACGGAACGGCGAAATTTTTCTCTCCGCTCTCGGTGGATGATTTTGTCAAAAAATCAAGCATCATTTATTATTCCCGGGAGGCGCTTGCGCCGCTGCATGAGGATATCATGACGTTTGCCGAAACGGAAGGACTCACGGCGCATGCGAATTCGATACGGGTAAGATTTGAAGAACCGTGACATGACAGACGGCAGAAAACAGGCGCGAAAATTCAAAAAGCGTTCCTGAAAAATGTTTTTGAAAGAGGATGCAGAAAATGGAGAAACGGACAGCCGAAATCCGGCGCAATACGAAAGAGACGAAAATTTACATTTACCTGAACCTGGACGGAAGCGGAATCTCGGACATTGCCACGGGAATCGGATTTTTTGATCACATGCTGGAGGGCTTCGCGCGTCACGGCCTGTTTGATCTGACAGTCAAAACGGAAGGAGACCTGCATGTCGACTGTCACCATACGATCGAAGATACCGGGATCGTTCTCGGAC
The DNA here is from genome assembly GCA_947630005.1 of uncultured Lachnospiraceae bacterium. Lineage (GTDB taxonomy): Bacteria > Bacillota > Clostridia > Lachnospirales > Lachnospiraceae > Choladousia. The sequence goes on along the minus strand of CANRGB010000008.1, from coordinate 35,983 downwards.
AGGCGATTGCCCAGGCGGTCGGGGACAAGCAGGGAATCCGGCGGTACGGAAGCCGGATCCTCCCGATGGACGAGGTGCTGGTTCTCTGCGCGCTCGATCTTTGCGGACGGCCGTATTACCGCTCCGACGCGGAATTTCCGACCGAACGGATCGGAACTTTTGATACGGAGATGGTGCGCGAGTTCTTTTACGCGGTCTCTTACGCCTCTGGGATGAACCTGCATTTCAGGATGCTTTGCGGCGGCAACAGCCATCATATGGCGGAGGGAATGTTTAAAGCGTTCGCGAAGGCGCTCGACGAAGCGGTCTCTTTTGACCCGAGGATCACGGGCGTGCTGTCGACAAAAGGAACATTGTAGAGGCGTATGGGAGGACTTATGAAAAAGAAAGAACTGTTTGTTCCGCTCTTCCTGAAAAACGGCAGAGCGGTTACGGATATGAAAGAAGGCGGCCTGCTCTCTGACGGGGACGCGGCCGCGCTTTCACAGCGGTACGGCGGCTGCGGGGCGGACGGCATCCTGCTGTTTGATCTCTCCGAAGGAGACGAGGAACACGATCTCTCCATCGGCGTGATCAAAAAGATCGCGGAGTCTTCCGGCGTTCCGGTGTACGGGGGCGGAAATATCCGGCGGCCGGAAGATGTCAAAAAACTGCTTTACGCAGGCTGCCGGAAAATTTTTCTAAACTTCGCGAAAGAGGGAAACCGTTCGATGGCGCGGGAGGTATCCGACCGTTTCGGGAAAGAAAAGATCCTGGCCTGCGTCACATCGGACGGATTTGATATGCCGGACGAATATCGGGAATGTCTCGGAGGCCTCGTCTGGCTTGACGCGGATCTGTCCGTGTCAGAAGGACAGGAGAGCGCGGTTCTGGAGAGATGGAAGGAAAGCGGGGCGGAAGGAGAAGTCCTGCTCTGTCTGGATGCATATCCGGAAAATGACGTCGTCCGCGTGCTGCGCCATCCGCAGGCCGGGGGCATCGCCTCCCGCGCGCTGATGGGGGCGGATGATTTCATGGAGCGAAAGTATGCTCTGCAGGATTCCGGCATCGCGGCCAATACGTATGAAGCGTCGCTGTCCTGGGATGAGCTGAAGACGGGCAGCGATGGACTGCTTCCGGTCGTTGTGCAGGACTGCCGGACGCAGGAGGTTCTCATGGTGGCCTATATGAATCAGGAAGCGTACGAGACGACCGTCCGCACGGGCCGCATGACCTACTGGAGCCGCAGCAGAGAGGAGCTCTGGGTGAAAGGAATGACTTCCGGACATTTTCAGTATGTCCGGGAACTGTGCGTCGACTGCGACAACGACACGCTGCTCGCGAAAGTGCTGCAGATCGGAGCCGCCTGCCATACCGGAAACAAGAGCTGTTTTTACCGCAGTATTCTGAAAAAGGATTATGCAGAGACAAATCCGCTGAAGGTATTCGAGGACGTCTTTTCCGTGATCCTTGACCGGAAAGAACATCCGAAAAAAGGTTCTTATACGAATTACCTTTTCGACAAAGGGATTGACAAGATACTCAAAAAGGTCGGAGAGGAAGCGGCGGAGATTGTAATCGCCGCGAAAAATCCCGATCCGGAGGAGACCAAATACGAGATATCCGATTTCCTGTACCATGTCATGGTTCTGATGGCCCAGAAAGGGATAAGCTGGGAGGATATCACGCGCGAACTGGCGCGGCGCTGACCGCCGGGAAGCGCGGAACCGGGCAGAAAACGGATATTCATACGGTCAGCCGACATACAATATACAAACAAGCGAGTACAACGCTGCGTTAATTTTGAAGTAACAGGTGAATATTAATGCAATGTTGTACCAGGATACGCCGCACGGAAGAACTGTTCTGTGCGGCGTTTCTGCAGATGCCGTTTTTCCGGAATGCGTCCGGAGAAGGCGCACACAGTATAATCTTAAAAAAACTTTAAAAAACAAGTGTATACTTTGCCGGATATTTATGGTAGAATAACATGAATGGTTCAGGTTATAGGGTCCACGAGAGCACACGGTACTCAATATGAAAGATACGGCTGTACTGCCAAAAACAGAAAAAAATCAATCTCTCTTATCCATGCGGGCAATACCAAAGGAGGAACGCCCCTATGAGAAATGCCTGTCCGGAGGAGCGGGCTGTCTGTCTGACGCGGAACTTCTGGCTGTGATACTCCGCACAGGCGTCAAAGGGGAATCGGCGCTGGAGCTGTCAAGGAAGGTGCTGGCCTGCGGGGAAGGCGGCCAGGGACTGCTTGGCATTTATCATATGTCGGTCTCTGATCTTCAGAAAATACGCGGTGTGGGGAAAGTAAAAGCGGTTCAGATCAAATGCATCGCGGAGCTTTCCAGCAGGATCGCGCGGACGCAGGCTCTGCAGACGCTTTCTTTTCATGATCCGGCATCGGTTGCCCGGTATTACATGGAGGAGATGCGTCATCAGGAGCAGGAGATTCTGCGCGTGCTCATGCTGAACAGCAAGGGCATGCTGATTCATGACGAGATTGTATCAAAGGGAACGGTGCGCGCGTCGCTGATTTCACCGAGGGAGATTTTTATCAGCGCGCTGCGCCATCTGGCTGTCAGTATTATTCTGGTGCATAATCATCCAAGCGGGATACCTGACCCAAGCAGGGAGGATATCCTGCTTACAAGGCGTGTCCTGGATGCGGGGCGGCTGATTGGAATCGAGCTTCTGGATCATATCATAATCGGGGACAGGCAGGCTGTCAGCATGCGGGAACAGGGGATCCTGCAGGAAGGGGAAGACGACGGCCGGCAAAAGGGAGTATAAGGGGAATCAAATATGCTGTTTCAGAAAGTATGCGGAGTCGATCTCGGAACAGATACGATCAAGATCCGGGATAAGAGCGGAAAACACTTTCTTTACAATAAAAATGTGATAGCAATGCGTGGGCGCACAGTGATCGGTGTGGGAGATACCGCATATATGATGTACGAAAAATCGCCTCAGGACGTACAGGTCGTCTGGCCGATGGCAAACGGCGTAATCGCCAATGCCACGGAGATGGAGCTTGTCCTGTACCATACCCTGAAGCGGTTCAACGGTTTCGGAGGAGGGAACAGTTCTATTTATATTGCTGTTCCCGGCGATATCACACAGGTGGAGCGGCGCGCTTTTTTTCACGTCATGAGCAGCAAGATCAACGCGGGGCGCGTCCGTCTGATCGACAAAGGGCTTGCCGACGCCGTGGGAGCGGGACTTTCCGTTCTCACTCCCCGCGGACACATGACGGTCAATATCGGGGCGGATACTACCGAGATCTCCGTCGTGGTCAGGGGAAAGGTGATCCTGTGCCAGACTTTAAAGCTGGGCGGAAGACGGCTTGACGAGGATATCATGACCATGGTCCGCCGGAAATTCAATCTGAATATCGGGCACAAAACGGCGGAAGCGCTGAAAAACAATCTTGCTTTTATGATCAACGGCCCACGTCTCGAAAGACGGGTTTTCGGCATCCACACGCTCTCCGGCCTTCCGAAGGCGGATACCATCCCTTCGCTCGCCGTCAGCGTGGCGATCATAGACACCGTGGATGCGATCGTGGAAAGCATCAAATCCGTCTGCAACCGGATTCCGCCTCAGCTGCTGAAGGATATCACGCGGGAGGGGATCTATCTGTGCGGCGGAGTTTCGATGATCCTCAATCTCCCGGATTACATCAGACGCGAGGTCGGTATCCCGCTTCATCATGTAAAGGATCCGGCGAACTGTACGATCCGCGGACTTGTGGAAATCCTGAAGAACCGTGATCTGAAGAAGCTGGCTTACTCTCTTCAGGATCTCGCGTCCATGAGATGACGCCAGAAGAGCGGTCTGCCGTATCCGGGGACGGCTGTTTCGCTTCGGCATTACGGGATAAAGATGAGATAAAGGCAGGTTGAGTATGAGAAAAACGACGAATGAGAATAAATCGAACCAGTATCTTCTGATTGCGCTGAGCCTCGTCTGTGTGCTGCTGATCGTTCTGTCCTTTTTCGGGGAAGGGCTGATCTCCCCCGTAAAGCAGGCGAGCGGTTTTGTGATCACTCCGATTCAGAAAGGGATCAACGGCCTTGGAAGCTGGCTGTCCGGTCTTGCGGATAATTTTGAGGACGCGGTTTCTCTGCGGGAGGAGAACGCGCAGCTGAAAGAGCGGGTGGACCAGCTGACCGTGGAGAACACGCAGCTGATCCAGAACAAGGAAGAGCTCGACCGCCTGCGCAGCCTGTTTGAGCTTGACCAGCAGTATGAGGACTATGAGAAAGTCGGCGCGCGGATCATCGCGAAGGAATCCGGGAACTGGTTCCAGATCTTTACGATCGACAAGGGATCCAGAGACGGCATAAAAAAAGACATGAATGTCATTTCCGGCAGCGGACTGGTAGGCATTGTCACCGAAGTCGGAAGCAGCTGGGCGACGGTCCGTTCCATTATCGACGACAACAGCAGCGTCAGCGCCATGATTTCCAATACGTCCGACCAGTGCATCATCGCGGGAGATCTGCGTCTGCTTGACGAGGGCGCGCTGAATCTTGTAAAGCTGACGGATTCGGAAAACAAGGTGCATGTCGGCGACAAGGTGGTCACCTCGTACATCAGCGAAAAGTTTCTCCCGGGAATTCTGATCGGCTATATCAGCGAACTGAACAACGATTCCAACAATATGACGAAATCCGGGCTGCTCACTCCCGTCGTGGATTTCCGGCATCTGCAGGAGGTTCTGGTCATCCTTGAACTGAAAGAATATATTCCTTCGGACACGGCTGCCATACTGGAAGACGACGCCGTCTTTTCCGGCAGCGCTCCCGGACAGGACGAGGCGCAGAGCGAAACAAAAGCAGAGGAGCCGTCTCCTGACGGGGAGGAGGGATAGGATGAAACGGAAAACAACGATGATCGTTCTGATCCTGGTGTGCACGATCCTGCAGTCCACCGTGTGCCAGATGATCGCGATCGGACAGATCAAGCCGAATCTCCTGATCATCCTCACGGTATCTTTCGGACTGATGCGGGGCAGAAGGGACGGTCTGATGACCGGATTTCTCTGCGGACTGATCAGCGATATCTTTTTTGAGAGCATTGTCGGATTTCATGCTCTGCTGTATTTGTGGGTAGGCTATTACAGCGGCTATTTTTACCGCATTTTTTATGACGACGACATCAAGACGCCGCTTTTTCTGATCTCGGTATGCGATCTCGTCTACGGGATCCTGCAGTACGGCTTCCTGTTCCTGATGCGGGGGAGGATCCACTTTTTCTATTATCTGGGGCGGATCATCCTGCCGGAAGTGGTTTACACGCTGCTTCTGACGATCGTCTGTTACCGTATTCTGTACCAGATCAACAGACAGCTGAGTCTGACAGATAAAAGGAGTGTGGACGGTATTGTTTGAGCATTTAAAGCACGGCCTTTCAAAGGTCACCAGATCAAGGGTGCTGATTCTGATGATACTGATCACGCTGATGACCGCGGTGCTGCTTCACCGGCTTTTCCAGCTTCAGATCATCAGCGGAGAGTCCTATCAGAATGATTTCTCGCTTTCGATCAAGAGAGAGCGGCAGCTTTCAAGCGCGCGCGGCAATATCTACGACAGGAACGGCGTTCCCATCGCCTACAACGAGCTTTCCTACTGCGTCGTGTTTGAGGACACGATTCCTGATACGAATACGCATACAAGAAACCTGAATCTGAACGGGATACTTTACAATATTATCAAGATGATCGAAAGCCACGGCGATTCTGTTGTGGAGGACTTTGAGATCGAACAGACGGCAAACGGCAGCTATATCTACAATGTCTCAGGCTTTACTCTTCAGCGCTTCAAGGCCGATCTGTTCGGCCACGCCCTGATCGACGATCTTTCCGAGAAAGAGCGGGACATCACGGCGGAAGACCTGATGAAGCAGCTCTGCGACAAGGATCACTACGGGATACTTGACCCCGATATTACGGCGCAGGAACGCGAGGAATACGGCCTTCCGGATTCCTTTACGGATCATGAGATCCTTCAGCTTGCCGGACTGAGGGCGGATATCGCCGCTTACAGCTTTCAGCGGTACCAGACGGTTACGATCGCCCGCAACATCGGCCGCGACACCATGGCGCAGATTATGGAGAACAAAGACCGTTTTCCGGGGATTGACATCTCCGAGGAATATCTCCGCGTATACGCGAACGCAGAGTCGCTCGCCCCGCTGATCGGTTATACGGGAGGCATCTCGCAGGAAGAACTGGAAGAGCTCCGCGAGGAAAACGAGGAATACACGGCTACGGATATTGTCGGAAAGACCGGACTGGAAAAGGAGATGGAGACGACGCTGCAGGGAACCAAGGGCAGCGAGCTGCTGTCCGTCGACAACCTGGGGCGTACGCTCGCGGTCGAGTCGCGGGAAGAACCCGTCGCCGGCAGCGATCTCACGCTCACGATCGACAATGAGCTGCAGAACGCGATCTACCAGATTCTCGAACAGTATATTGCCGGCATCGTATGGGTCAACATGGTTCCCGAACAGGAAATCAGCGACGAGTGGTACACTTCTGCCGACCAGGTCAGAATCCCGTATTACGATGTATACTACGCGCTGTTCGAGAACAATATTCTCGATGTCAGCCATCTCAAGGCGGACAACGCCACAGAAAACGAACGGGCCGTATACGACGCGTTTCTGGTCAAGGCGTCCGACATATTCGCGACGATCAAAGAACAGCTCCTGACAGAGCATCCGCTGGCCTACAAAGATCTGACGGATGAGTACCAGGTCTATATGTCCTATATTGTCAGCAACATGCTGACGAACGATACGGGGATACTCAACGCGGAAGCGGTCGATGAGACCGATCCGATGTATCTGGCCTGGACAAAAGAAGAAACAATCAGCCTGAAAGAGTATCTGACCTACGCGATCTCCAAAAACTGGCTGGACCTTACGCGTATCTCGGAGGACACGGAATACATGGATTCCTCCGAGACTTACTCCATGCTCGCGGATTATATCGCGGATTATCTGTATGAGGACGACGATTTCTGCAAGCAGGTCTACCGCTATATGCTGCAGGAACAGAGTATCTCGGGAGCCCAGATCTGTCTTCTTCTGTACGATCAGGGCATTCTTGAGATGGATGCCTCAACTTACGAGCGGCTTTCCAACGGCTCGCTGAGCGGTTTTGATTTCATGCAGCAGAAAATCTCTTCCCTGGAGCTGCGGCCGTCACAGCTTGCACTGAATCCATGTTCCGGTTCCGTGGTCGTCACAAATCCGGATACCGGTGAGGTGCTTGCCTGCGTGACATATCCCGGCTATGACAACAACCGTCTGGCCAACGACATGGATACCGCTTATTACCGGAAACTGAACAGCGACAAATCCAGCCCGTTTTACAGCCGGGCCACAATGGAAGCGCTGGCCCCCGGCTCCACGTTCAAACCCATCACCGCGGTGGCGGGAATTATGGAAGGAGTCATCACTCTGGACGAGGGAATCTTCTGTTCCGGCAAGTTTGAGGACACCGCGATTCCCATCAACTGCTGGAATACGGGAGGACACGGCATGGAAACGCTCGTGACGGCGATCCGCGATTCCTGCAATGTCTTTTTCAACACGGTCGGCATGAGGCTCGGGCTGGTCAACGGGAACTACGACGACGCGGCAGGCACGGAAAAGCTGATCAAATATGCCTCAATGTTCGGCCTGGACGAAAAATCGGGCATCGAGGTGCCGGAAACGGCGCCGCATCTGCTGACGGCGGATCCGGTCCGCGGCGCGATGGGCCAGAGCGACAACGCTTATACAACGGTCCAGCTCGCCCGGTACGTGACGACGCTCGCAAACAGAGGCACATGCTACGATCTGACGCTGATCGACGCGATCCGTGATTCCACAGGCAGCGTGCTTGAGGAAAACGACGCGAAGATTCACAATAAACTCGAGCTTGGCAGCGATCTCTGGGATACGATCCATACCGGCATGCACAATGTGGTTGTGAACAGCTCTGCTTTCAGGGGATTTTCGGGAGCGAGCGTCGCCGGCAAGACCGGTACGGCCCAGATCGCGGTCAATATACCAAACCATGGTCTTTTTATCGGCTTTGCCGGTTCCGAATCCTATGAGGAGCCGGAGATCGCGATCGCGGTCAGGATCGCGAACGGATACAGTTCGGCAAACGCGGCGATGGTCGCGAGAGATGTCATCTCCTATTACTTTGGACTGAAGGATGAGAGTGAACTGATCACCGGGCGGGCCGCGCAGGTATCTTCGGATATCGTGCGCAATGACTGACGGAGAGAGGAATCGGAAATGGGAAAAAATGCGGTGATAATCAAGAGCAATCCGCATGGGCTGATCCTCATACTTGATCCGGATCTGCCGTTTGAGGAGCTGAGCCGGGCGGTCGCTGAAAAATTCGCGTCCGCGGCAGGTTTTTTCAAGAATGCGAACGTGGCTGTCACTTTTCGCGGCAGGGTGCTGAGCAGGGAACAGGAGCGGATGCTGATCGATTCGATTGTTGAAAATTCCAGGCTGCGCATTCTCTGTGTGGTGGATGAGCGCCCGGAGTCTGATGAATATTATAAGGACGCCGTCATACGGGCGCTGGACAAGCCTCCAGGCGCGGAGGGACAGTTTTACCGCGGAACTCTGCGGTCCGGGCAGGTTCTCGAGACAGACACCAGCGTGGTCGTCATCGGGGACGTAAAACCGGGCGCCCAGGTGGTGTCGCGCGGAAATATTGTCGTGCTCGGCTGCTGTACCGGGACGCTCTACGCGGGAGCCGGCGGCGACGATTCCTGTTTTGCCGCGGCGCTTACCATGAAGCCGATGCGGATCCGCATCGCGGATAAAACAGCAAGAAGCGCTATCGTGAAAAGATCCGATGCGGGGAATTATCCTCTGGATCCGAAGATCGCCTATCTGAGAGACGGCCACATCCAGATCCGGACGCTTTCAAGCGACGCGCTCTGCGATTACCTTGGGTGAAGCTGAGATACCGAAACGAAAAAGAATCCGTCATCCCGGGCGGCCCGGAAGGCACTGAGAAACAAAAGAACAGGCGCTGCGCGCCGGAAGGGTTTTTGGTGACAGGGAATAACAGGATGGAGGAGGAACGTATATGAGTGAAGTAATCGTAGTCACATCGGGAAAAGGGGGAGTCGGGAAGACGACCTCGACGGCGAACATAGGGGCCGGTCTCGCGCGGCTCGGGAAAAAAGTGGTCCTGGTGGACACCGATATCGGTCTGCGCAACCTTGATGTCGTTATGGGACTTGAAAACCGGATTATTTATAATCTGGTCGACGTGGTGGAAGGCAGCTGCAGGCTGAAGCAGGCGCTGATCCGGGACAGGCATTATCCGAATCTGTATCTTCTGCCGTCCGCGCAGACCAGGGACAAGAGCGCCGTCTCCCCGGAACAGATGATCAAGCTCTCCGAGCGCCTGAAACCGTTATTTGATTATGTGATCATGGACTGTCCGGCAGGGATTGAACAGGGATTCCGGAATGCGGTCGCGTCGGCTTCGCGCGCAATCGTCGTGACGACGCCGGAGGTTGCGGCGATCCGGGACGCGGACAGGATCATCGGCCTGCTTGAGGCGGCGGGGATCGAGAAAATCAATCTCCTGGTCAACCGGCTGCGTCTTGATATGATCCGCAGAGGAGAGATGATGTCCATTGAGGATGTCGTGGATATCCTGGCCGTGGATCTTCTCGGCGCGGTCCCGGACGAGGACGGCGTCGTGATCGCGGCCAATCACGGAGAACCTGTGATCGGAACGGACACCATGGCGTCCGTCGCGTTTCTTAATATCTGCAGAAGGATAACAGGGGAGGCTGTTCCGCTCGCCGATTTCCAGACAGGATCGTCCCTGTTCCGCAGAATGGCAGCCCTGTTCCGCAGGAGGCAGGGAGGCTGATCATGAATATTCTCGCTAAAAGGGGTCTGCAGACTTCAAGCCGGATCGCAAAGATGCGCGCGCGCCAGACGATCGCGTCAGACCGGCTCTCCTGCACACCGGAGGAATTCGGACAGATGAAAAAGGAACTTATGAATATTCTTTCAAAATATCTGTATCTTGATGATACAGTCACGGAAATACGGGTCGATATCGTACATGAGATAAAGCAAGGGGTTCCATATGTTAAGACAGTACAGATTAAGTAATTACAGGTTTCGGCTGGTTTTCTGGACGACCGCGCTTTCCGTGCTCGGGATCCTGATCATTGGAAGCGCGCGGGAATCTTACCAGCAGAGACAGATCTTCGGAATGATTCTCGGCATCCTGGCGATGCTTGCCGTTTCTTTGTTTGATTACACATGGATACTGAATTTTTACTGGCTGATCTACCTGATCGGAAGCGTCCTTCTGGGGGCGGTTCTGCTCGCCGGACGAAACGTCAACGGCGCCACTCGGTGGGTCAATATCGGGGGACTCCAGTTTCAGCCCTCCGATATTGTAAAGATCATGCTGATCCTGTTTTTCGCCAGATTTTTCGAGACGCATCAGGATGACATCAGCAGACCGCGGACTGTTTTTCTCTCCGTGCTGCTGATCGGAATTCAGCTGGCTCTGATCCTAATAGAACCGGACCTGTCCACATCGATCGTGATCGCGGCGGTGTTCTGCACGCTCATTTTCTCCGCGGGCCTGACTTACAAGGTAATCGGAGGAATCCTGGCGGTATTCATACCGGTCGCAATCATCGGCGTGAGCATTCTGATGCAGCCGGAAACAGAGCAGATGGGAAATTATCAGCTCAGAAGAATCTACGCGTGGATGAAACCGGAAGAATATCCCCAGGATGCCCAGCAGCAGATCAACTCGATTATCGCGATCGGTTCCGGGCAGCTTTACGGAAAGGGATTAAACAATGAGGATATTTCCTCGGTCAAAAACGGAAATTATATTCCGGAACCTCAGACGGATTTCATTTTCGCGGTCGCGGGAGAGGAACTGGGCTTTATCGGCTGCTGCATGATCATACTGCTGGAATTTCTGATCGCGTTTGAATGCCTGCTGACAGGCAGGCAGGCCAAAAACCTCGCGGGGACGCTGATCTGCTGCGGCATGGCCGCTCTGATCTTTTTCCAGAGCTTTTTAAATATATCGGTAGCGACGGGGCTTATGCCAAACACAGGCATCACGCTTCCGTTTGTCAGTTACGGGCTGACATCGCTCGTCAGCTTTTATATCGGGATTGGTTTTGTACTGAATGTGGGGCTGCAGACCAGAAAGTATTGAGGAGGCATGAGTAATGAACGTAGCATTTATCGCGCACGACACCAAAAAAAAGCTGATGCAGAATCTCTGTATCGCTTACCGGAGTATTCTGGTTCACCATGAGCTCTATGCGACAGGAACGACAGGGCGGCTGATTGAGGATGTCACAGGACTGACCCTGCACAAATTCCTTGCGGGACCAATCGGCGGGGAAGAACAGATGGGAGCCATGATCGAGCAGAATCAGATCGATCTCGTCATTTTTTTCAGGGATCCGCTTACTCCGAGACCGCATGAACCGGACATCAACAAAGTTATCCGTCTCTGCGATATCCACAACGTACCGCTTGCGACCAACATCGCGTCGGCGGAGCTGCTTCTGAAATCATTAGAAAGAGGAGATCTTGAGTGGCGTGAAATGTACAGATAACAGCCTGGAACGTTCTTACTATACGGAGCGCGAGTGGGCAAGGCTTCAGAAAAAGGAAGCGGAGGAAAAAAACCGGCTGAAAAAGCTCGCGGCCGTGCTTGCCGCGCTTGTTCTGCTGTGCGGGATTCTGACGTTTCTCGTGTATTACTTTGTTTTTCGTTCGCATGACTATGACCTGTTTCTTTTGTACGACAACATGGACAGAGTCTATGGTTTTCGCGGCAGTCTGCAGACAGAAGGCACAGACCGTTCGTTTGCGGACGGCCTCTGCGTGTCGTCGGGCAATGAGAATGCCGGCCTGCTGCCTCTGAGCGCTTACTCTGCGGGCCTGTTTGATCTGAACCGGGAGGAGGTTCTCTACGCGAAAGACATTTTTGCGAAACGCTCCCCGGCCAGTATCACAAAGATCATGACCGCGCTTCTGACGATTGAACACGGGGATCTGGATGAAATGGTCACAGTGACCTCAACCGTGAAAAATATCGAGGCCGGGTCCTCTGTCTGTGATATCCATGAAGGGGACGTGCTTTCTCTGCGCCAGCTCCTCTATGGAATGATGATCGTGTCGGGCAATGACGCGGCCATGATGATCGCGGAACACATCGGGGGCTCCGTGGATCGTTTCGTTTCGATGATGAATGAGAAAGCCCGGGAGCTGGGAGCCACAGGAACCCATTTTACAAACCCGCACGGACTGACAGATCCGGATCACTATACGACACTGTATGATATTTACCTGATTTTCCAGGAAGCGGTTAAAAGTGATCTCTTTCAGGACATTATAAACCGGAAGAATTATTACGCTGAGTACACCCGCGGGGACGGTTCCGCCACGGCCGTGACCTGGGAATCGACAAACCTGTATTTTACGGATCAGGCAGACAGTCCCGACAACGTTTCCGTATTTGGGGGGAAGACAGGAACGACGGACGATGCCGGCGCCTGTCTCGCGCTGATGGTGAAGGACCGGTATGGCAATCCATATCTGGCGGTCATACTGCATTCCGAGTCAAAAGAATCTCTCTATTCTGAGATGAATGAGTTATTGTCGTTAATTGAGAATTAGGTGTTGTAATTTATACGCAAATCGTCTATAATTATGACGAGCACTATTATATCCGCAATAATATAAGGAGGAGATTGCCATGATACAGTTAATTGTAGGTGAGAAAGGAAAAGGAAAGACGAAGGTTTTACTTGAAAAGGCCAATTCCGAGATCAAGACGGCCCATGGAAACATCGTTTATCTTGACAAAAGCACCAAGCATATGTACGAGCTGAATAACCGCGTCCGCCTGATCGATGTTTCTTCATTTGACCTGACGGACACTGACGAGTTTATTGGATTTATTTACGGGATCATTTCACAGGATCATGACCTTGAGCAGGTGTATCTTGACAGTTTTATGAAAATATCGTACACGGATAAGGATTCGGCGGGCGCGCTGATTGAAAGGCTTGCGCAGATCGGCGAGAAGTATAAGATCACGTTCGTGATCAGCATCTCTCTTACTTCCGGGGAAATTGCCGAAAAGTTTAAAGAAAATATCATTGCGGAGTTATAAAAAATATATTGGAATACTGACATTGCTACATAATAACAAAACTGCAGGGATTGCGTAAAAGTTATATCCGAAATTGGACCGGGCGTTATATTATTATGATTTGTATGCCGTATTTATATCGCTGTACTGCATAGCTGTATAAGTTATATCGTTTATATTGTTATATATGGAAGAAATGTTTTACGTATTCTGCGGCCGGACACAGATCGTCCGGCCGCGGTTTTGCATATATGCGCAGGCCCAGGCATGGAACCCGGCTGCTGACGCAGTACCTGAGCCGCGCAGACGAGCTAGTACTGCCCGATTCGAATCATTCTTCGCCCATGGCTTTTACCCGCCCGAACAGGCTGAGCAGATACAGCCCTGATATTCCTACCAGTATATAAACGAGGCGGGATATCCAGGACATGTTTCCGAAGAGGAGATTGACCAGATCCAGCTTGAAGATTCCAATCAGGCCCCAGTTCACAGCCCCGATAATGACGAGGGCAAGTGCGGAATAGTCGATACCTTTGCTCATAATGATTTCCTCCTTATCATCCGACTAATCAGTATTTTATCAGTACTGGTCACAGAGTGAACAGTAACATTTTATCCTGAAAACCAAATTTTATACAAAAGAAAGGTTGTATCCTTTCGGTTCCCATGATAAAATTGAAGGGATATCGCAAAAAGGAATATTTTATGATCTGATCTGCGGTTTCGGGTTATGCGGCCGCCGGATCTCTATCTGGGAGGAAGGATCTTGGCACTATTTGATAAAAAAAACAAAAAAGTAACAAAGTACAGACGCTATTCCTTTTTAAATATCGGCACGCTGCTGTTTGGAACCGTCTTTGTTTATATGGTCATATGTATGTTCGCTTATCTGACAGAGACGCATATCATGCCGTATGAGGTAGTCAGGGGAAACCTGAGCGGAAACTTCCGCTATCAGGCGTTATCGCTCCGCACGGAGGAAGTGGTGCGCGCTTCCCAGTCGGGCAGCATCCGGTATTATGCCAGGGAAGGTTCCAAAGTGTCGGCGGACAGCACGGTATGTTCTGTAAATGAATCAGGATCCACCGATCCTGTCACCTATGAGAACTTTGAACCGAATGAACGCGATGTCGAGCGCCTTCACAATGTTATGTCAGGTTTTGTGACGGATTTTTCGGAGATCTCTTTTCAGAGAACCTATAATATGAAAGCCGGCATCGAGAGTATTCTTGCCGATATGACCAAAGACCTCAATACGGATTACATCAGCGTGCAGAACCGCTGCAACGCGCCGGATTCCGGTTTTGTAATCTACGGAACCGACGGTTTTGAGGAGGTGACCTCCGCGGGGCTGACCAACGACATGTTCGATCTGAATAATTACAGGCTTGAAAGCCTGCGGACCCGGAAGCAGGTGAAGGCGGGCGATGTCATTTACAAGCTTATCACAGAAGAAGAGTGGCGGCTGTATTTTCCGATGGACAATAATCTGGTGACAGAACTGACCGGACAGGAAAACATCCGTTTTCGTTTTCTGAAGGATAATCAGACGTTCACGGCGCCGTTTTCCATCATCCGGAACGGTTCGGATTCGTTCGGTGAAATTATCATGAACAATTCGCTTGTGCGGTATGCCACGGACCGATTCCTTGAGATCGAGCTGGTTCTGAACCGCAAAGAAGGCCTGAAGGTGCCGGTTTCCGCGATTGTTGACAAGGAATTTTATAATATTCCCGAAGGTTTCGCGATCGTCAATGAAGATACAGAAAAAGAAATCACGCTGAAGGTGGAGCGGTTCCGATCGGACGGATCCTCCGAGATCAGTTATGTGACCGCGAACGTTTACAGTTATAATGAAGAAACAGGAGTCTATCTGATCAATAAAAATCTTCTGAAAGAAGGTGACTGCATCCTGCAGGAAAATTCCGCGAAAAGAAAGGAACTCACGGACAACGATGTAACCGTCCTGCACGGAGTGTACAATATCAATAAAGGATACGCGGTATTCCGTGAGATCACTGTGATCGATCAGAACGAGGAGTACTGCATTGTCGAGAGCAATAACATATACAGTCTGTCGGCCTATGATTATATTGTGCTGAACGCCTCGGAGGCCGACGTTGACCAGATCATAAACTGATACGGCAAAGGAGCGACGAAAATATGATCAAGGAAAATCTGGAAGAAGTACTGGCTAACATAAAAGATGCGTGCATCAGGAGCGGACGGGATCCCGGAGAAGTGACGCTGATCGCGGTGAGCAAGACCAAGCCCGTCGATATGATCCGCGAGGCTTATGATGCCGGAACAAAAACGTTTGGCGAGAATAAACCGCAGGAGCTGAGGGACAAAGCGCCTCAGCTGCCGGAGGATATACAGTGGCACATGATCGGGCATCTGCAGCGCAACAAGATTAAATACATCATCGACAAAGTCTGCCTGATCCATTCGGTTGATTCCGAACGGCTGGCCGAAGCAATCAGCGCGGAGGCAGGCAAACGCGGCATCTGCATGCCTGTTCTGGTCGAGGTGAACATGGCGAAAGAGGAGACGAAGGGCGGAATAGCCCCGGAAGACACAGAGGATTTTATCAGAAAAATCAGTGTCCTTCCCCATATAAGGATAGAAGGTCTGATGACAATTGCACCATTTACTGAAAATGCGGAGGATAACCGCATATACTTCCGCAATTTAAAAAAATTATGTGTTGACATTAACGAAAAAAACATTGATAATGTGTTTATGTGCAAACTAAGTATGGGAATGACTGGAGATTATGTCATCGCCGTAGAAGAAGGCGCCACAATGGTACGCGTGGGTACTGGTATTTTCGGGGAACGCGATTACACAGTGTGAGATAGGAGAATGGAGTATGATGGGTATTTTAGATAGATTTTTGAATACTGTTAAACTGAATGACGACTATGAGGGATTCGGAGACGAAGACTACTTTGACGAGGCAGATGACGATTTCGAGGAGGAGAAAAACCCCAAGAAGCATATTCTGAACAAGCGCGCCGAAACGGAAGCAGAAGCGGAAGAAGAGGGGGAGGAAGATGACAGTTATTATGACGATCCTCCCGCTTCCTCAGAATCTTTCCGCGAGGAAAAGCAGACTCAGACTTTCAGGACGTCCGCGAGGCAGAAGCAGCAGCGGAATCCGAAGGTTTCCCCGATCCGCTCCAGCAGCACATCCCGGAGACAGAGCGGAATGGAAGTCTGCGTGATCCGCCCGCACAGTATGGAGGACAGCCGTGAGATCGCAGAGACGCTCCTTGAAAATTGTACCGTCATCCTCAACATGGAAGGACTTGATCTCGATACCGCGCAGAGGATCATTGATTTTTCATCCGGCTCCTGTTACGCGCTCCACGGAAATCTCCAGAAGATCAGCAATTACATTTTCATCATCACGCCTCCGGGTGTCGACATCTCCGGTGATTTCCAGGAGATGTTCACCGGAGCGGTTGACGTGCCCGCGTTTGGGACAAGATTTTAAGGCGGAAACCGGCGGCATCTGATCCCGTGAAAATCATGTCTGCGGCCAGGAGAATTTATGGACAGAGAAAAAGAAGAAGCTGTTTTCAGAAGAAGGATACAGGATCTCGCAGCTCTCGCAGAGAAGAGGAATTGTATCCTTTATTCTGATTTTATGAATCTGTATGAACAGAATATTTTATATGACATGACGCAGAAGTTTTTCCGGTTTCACGGAGAAACTTTTGGCGGCTATGCGGAAGCTGAGCGCCGCATGGCCGCGTTTGTGCCTTTGGATACCGATCTGGAACCGGACTGGCCGATCGCCTGCATCCGGATCGAACCCCTTCTTCAGAAATTCGCTGAGAAGCTTTCTCACAGGGATATCCTCGGCGCTCTGATGAATCTCGGAATTGACAGGGCAAAGACCGGAGACATCGCTGTCCGGGAGAAGGAAGCCTTTCTGTTCTGCTGCGAGCCGCTTGCGGAGATGATCTGCGGGGAGCTTACGCGGATCCGGCGCACGTCTGTCAGATGTTCTCTCTGCGACAGCAGGGATTTTTCCTATACTCCCGCGCTTGAGAAAGTGCGGGGAAGCGTCGCTTCCATTCGCCTTGACGCTGTGATGGCCCTGGCGTTCGGCGCGTCACGCAGCAGCCTGATCTCCCTGATCGAGCATGGAAGCGTGTTCGTGAATGGCAGACTCGTTACTTCAAATGCCTTCACGTTAAAAAGCGGCGATCTTGTATCCGTGCGCGGATATGGGCGGTTCCGATACTGTGACGCCGCGGGGCAGTCGAAGAAGGGACGCACATGGGTCGAGATAGAAAAATATATTTAAAGTATGTACGATAAAGGAGAGCATTTATGGGAACAACTAAGCAGAACGACAAGAATACGATCACAGTCAGGGAAAACGGACATTTTTCCTATCATATTTTTCTGGAAAAGTCATTCAAAGAACTGGCGGATCGTCTTTCGGAACTGGAAATACAGGAACGCAGAGTCTGTGTCGTCACGGACACAAATGTGGCGCCTCTGTATCTGGATGAGATCAGAACCTGCCTTCAGACCTGCTGCAGACAGGCGGAAGAGTATATCATCCCGGCCGGAGAATCCCATAAGACGCTTGACACGGTGCGGGGCCTTTATGAACATCTGATCCTGAAAGGATTTGACAGACAGGATGTCCTTGTCGCGCTTGGCGGCGGCGTTGTGGGAGATCTGACAGGGTTCGCGGCCGCGACGTATCTGCGCGGAATCCGTTTCATCCAGATTCCGACGACGCTTCTCTCCCAGATTGACAGCAGTATCGGCGGAAAGACCGGTGTGGATTTTGACAGTTACAAGAATATGGTCGGCGCGTTTCATCAGCCGTCCCTCGTTTATATCAATATTTCCGTGTTGTCCACGCTCCCGGAAGAGCAGTTTGCAAGCGGTATGGGTGAACTGCTGAAATCAGGCCTGATCCGGGACGCGGATTTCTATGAGTGGACGATCGAGCATATGGAAGAGATTGAAGAGCGGGATAAGAATACGCTCCGCCATATGGTCGAGCAGTGCTGCCAGATCAAACGCGCGGTTGTCGAGAAAGATCCGCAGGAAAAAGGAGAGCGGGCGATCCTGAATTTTGGACACACAGTTGGCCACGCCATAGAGAAACTCAAAAATTTTGAACTTCTGCATGGACAGTGCGTATCGCTCGGCATGGTCGCGGCAGCCTATATATCATGGAAAAGAGGCTATCTGGATGAGGATGAATTTTACGAGATTCGCGATATGAACGTTGGTTTCGGACTTCCGATCACCTTTGACGGTCTGAAATCGGAGGACATCGTCGCCGCAACCAAAAAGGATAAAAAGATGAACGCCGGGCGGATCAAATTTATCCTGCTCAAGAAGATCGGAAAAGCCTACATCGATCAGGAAGTTACAGAGGAAGAGATGCTGGAGGCCGTCAACTCTATAAACAGCGCGATGATCGAGGAGCCGCAGGGAAGTCCCATTTATAAGGGCACCAACTGACCACCTGTCTGCGGCAGGACAGAGAGACAGGTCGGCAGATCCGCTTCAGCGGCAGAGACTGCTGGCTCAGAAAGGTTGAAAATGAAAAAAGAAACAAAAAGTCTTGTGCGGGGAATTTTCTGGTTCCTCGCACTTACTGCGGCCGACCAGCTTTCGAAACTTGCGGCGGTTTCCCATCTCAGAGAGCGGGGGAGCCTGAAACTGATTCCCGGAGTTTTTGAACTGTACTATCTCGAGAACCGGGGAGCCGCGTTTGGAATCATGCGCGGGAAGCAGCCGCTTCTGGCGGCGATCGCGCTGCTGGTTATTCTGTGCATTGCTTTTGTATACAAAAGGATCCCGCAGGAGAGACGGTTTTTTCCGCTCCGGATTGTCTGTATCATGATCGCTTCCGGTTCTCTCGGAAATGTAATCGACCGCCTGGCGCACAGCTATGTGATTGATTTCCTGTATTTTTCGCTGATTGATTTTCCTGTCTTTAATCTGGCCGACTGCTATGTCAGCGTTGGGATCGCACTTATGGCAGTCTTGCTGTTTACGTATTATAAGGACGAATCGTTTGAATTTCTGAATCCTTTTCGGAAACGGACCAAAGAGTGAACGGCAGTTATGGCTAACGTCAGGAATCTGATGAGTCGAAGGAGAATAAGTCGGAAGGAAAACAGCTATGTGGGAACAGCAGCAGCATGAAGAATACGAAGAAAATCCGGCGGAAAAGGATGCGGAGAAACTGACTTTTGAGGCCGAACCGGAAGACGCGGGGCACCGCCTGGATGTGTTTTTACAGGAAAAAGCAGCCGGACTGACGCGCTCCTATCTGCAGAAACTGATCCGGGACGGACTGGTTCTTGTGAACGAAAAGAAGTGCAAGGCCGGCGGAAAAGTGAAGACCGGCGATCTCATTGCGCTGACAATTCCTGAAGCTTTAGAGCTTGAGGTATGTCCGGAAAATATACCGCTTGATATTTTATATGAAGACCAGGATCTCATCATCATAAACAAGCCCAAGAATATGGTCGTCCACCCTGCAGCCGGCCACTATAGCGGAACCGTCGTCAACGCACTTTTGTATCACTGCAGAGGAGAACTTTCGGGAATCAACGGTGTGCTTCGCCCGGGAATCGTCCACCGGATCGACAGAAACACAACCGGATCTCTTGTGATCTGCAAAAATGATCGCGCGCACCGCTCCCTGGCAGAACAACTGAAAGAACATTCCATTACGCGCAGTTACCGCGCGATTGTGCATGGACGGCTGGAAGGGGAGGGAACGATCCGCGCGGCGATCGGCCGTCATCCGGTCAGACGGAAGGAGATGGCTGTCAATGTCCCGAACGGAAAAGAAGCAGTCACCCATTACCGCGTACTGGAACAGTTTGAACAGTTCACCTATATCGAATGCCGCCTGGAAACGGGACGGACACATCAGATACGCGTACATATGAAAAGCATTGGTCATCCGGTACTGGGGGATGATGTCTACGGACCTTCCAGGTGTCCGTTTCCGGGACTCCAGGGACAGACGCTCCATGCGATGAAACTGGGATTTATTCACCCGTCGACGGGAAGCTATATCGAGGCGGAGGCGCCGCTTCCGGACTACTTCGAGGATCTGCTGAGAAAACTGCGCCAGAAACGTTACTGTTCACTCCCTTGCAGGTCGTGAACGTAACAGCGCTCCGCGATGCACAGAAATGCTGCTTTTGCAGCATTTCGCGCCGCAATTCTCGGGATTTCTGTGCATTTGGCACAGAAATCACCTCGCGGGACAGCGCATGTGTGAACTGTAACCCAGAAACCACTTTAAATCCGGAAAAACTTTTTGAAAAGGTTTTTGAAAAGAGAAAGGAATGATCGCCAATGAAATTTGTAATTCAAAGAGTGACGGAGGCGTCCGTGGAAGTGGAGCAGGAGATCGTCGGTTCGATCGGATCCGGTTTTCTGGTACTGATCGGCGTGGGGAAGGACGATACGGAGGCGGACGCGGACAAGCTTGTCAAAAAAATGACGGGGCTGCGGATCTTTGCGGATGAAAACGGGAAGACAAATCTGTCCCTGAAAGATGTGAATGGAGAACTTCTTCTGGTCTCACAGTTCACGCTGTACGCCGACTGCCGGAAAGGAAACCGGCCGTCCTTTACGGAGGCCGGAGATCCGGACAGGGCAGAAGCGCTGTATGAGTATATCATTTCGGAATGCCGGAAGATCATACCGGTTGTGGAAAAAGGAGTTTTTGGCGCAAAGATGAAAGTCCGGCTCTGCAATGACGGGCCGTTTACCGTAATCCTCGAATCATAACCCCTTTCTCCAAAACTCATGTGTTTTATTGTGTTTTATGTGCGTCATACGTCATTCTCCGCCCTGGGGAGTGGATTTTTCACGGAGCCGCACCACAGAGGCAGCTTTTCTGCGCCGGTCGTCGTCCATCGCCGCGTAATGTTTCCTCGTCGTATTGACGTCTTTATGGCCCAGGACATCGGCTACCAGATAAATGTCCCCCGTTTCACGGTAAAGTGAGGTTCCGTAAGTGCTCCGCAGTTTATGCGGAGTAATTTTTTTCGTGGTTGTGACCTCGCGCGCATATTTTTTGACCATGTTCTCAACAGCCTGGATCCCGATCCGTCTGCGCTGCGTGGAGTAGAAGAGAGCGTTCTCATGTCCCGCGACCGGCGTGATATTTTTCCTGTATTCCAGGTATTTCAGGAGCGCCGCTTCGACTTCCTCTCCGAAATAGATCATCATTTCAGAACCGCCTTTGCGGACAATGCGGATCCCGCCGTTTTTAAAGTCGACATCCCCGACATCCAGCCCGACACATTCAGAGACGCGGATACCCGTGCCGAGAAGCAGTGTGACGATCGCGAGATCGCGGTACTTTGTCTTTTCATAATAAACTTTCTTCTGTCCGCAAAGTTCATTGCCGCAGTTTTCAATATAATCGAGAAGCTCGGCCGTCTCGTCGGCGTCCAGACGAATGATTTCCTTATCGTGAAGCTTCGGCATGTCCACAAGCAGCGTCGGATTGGTATGGATCATTTCACGCTTATAATAATAGGTATAGAAACTGCGAAGCGCCGACATTTTGCGCTTCAGGCCGCGTTCCCCGTTTGTCTGGAGCCTGTCATCCTCAGCAGAGTCGTAAACCTTGAGATACTCCATATATTCCTCAATATCGATCGCCTGGATCTGATCAAGGAGATCGACCGTCAGATCCGACATCTGTTTGTTTTTCAGAGCCGGGTTCTCTGACAGAAGAAAATGAAAAAAGATCCGTATATCATAGGCGTAGGAAATTCTTGTTTTAGCTGACGAGACAGGTTCCATTGCCCGGAAATAATCTTTGGCGAACGGAGGAAGCGTCTTCAGAATTTCACGCAGCTTCAGCGTATTCTGAATCGTCACCTGTTCGTGGTAAGTTATATTATTGTTATTGGTATTGCCGTTTGTTTTGTTATTCATTTTCGTTCCCTTAAATAATTATTTTTTACTCCGATTATAAAACCGCTTAAAACTTCAATAGTAAAAACAAAGGCAGCTGGGTAAAAAGCTGATGTATGACAGACACAACGGACAATAAACTCAGGGCAGAGTACTGCTCTACATCTATACGACAAACACATGTTTTTCAAATAGATCTATCAGATCTGTCAAAGAGATTGTTTGGGACGCCCGTAAAGGACGTCCCATTTCTGTCTGCCTGTGTTTGTGTTGTCATGATCCCGATTCTTACCGGACTGTCAGCGTATAATTAACCGTGTCGATGGAATTTCCTTCCGCGTCGAAATACGTGATCGGGAATGTCGTTGTGCCGGCCCCGTTAAGCGTCAGATTAAATCCGGGCGCTTCCGAAGAAAATTCTGTCACATCGAACGACGCGACGGCCGGGTCAACGTCGGAAACGGACGCGCTCACCGCGCCGAAATCCGTATCCATCAGAATGTATCCTGTTACTGTCGTTCCCGCTGTCAAAAACGGCGAGGTTCTGTCAACGACAAGGCCGTCCGCCAGCGTGCTGATGCACCAGTTCTCCGTATCTTCCAGTGCTTCCGAATGAGCCGTTCCGTCGGCGGATGTCAGCATATCCTCTGTGAAGGTCACATAGAAGGACTCGTTTGCCTCAAGCGGGTTATTCAGAGCGATGACCATCTGCCAGCCCGTCTCCCATCCGTACTGTCCAAGCAGGCCGGAATCGCTGATCGGCTCGACCCTGACGCGGCTGGAATCACTTGCGGAAACCGTATCAAATACGGAACCGTCGTATGAGCGGCTCACTGTCAGAGTGCCTGTTCCGGGCACATAGTCTCCTGTGAAACAAATGGTGAGTTCGCCAAGTCCTGCGGGAAGCGGTTCGTAATTTGTCGCGTTTGAGGTAACTTCAACAAAACGCAGATCCGTCAGCGGGATGACCGTCTCTCCCGGCATGTCCGTTCCGGCATCTCCTGCATCCCCCGTATTTTCCGCCGGCATATCCATCCCGGCATCTCCCGTATCTCCTATATTTTCTTCCGGCATGTCCGTCCAGCCGTCTTCCGCCGGCATGTTTTCCGCCGGAACATCCGCTCCGTCGTCTTCTTTATCAGACGTGAACCAGTCTGAGAACCAGCCTCCGTCATCCTCGCTGGAATCATTGGACTGTTCTCCGGAATCCTGGCCGTTCTGCTCAGGAAGCGCGCCGCCGTCATTCTGGTCCGCCGGCGGGTAAACATCCGTGGTCCCATCCGGAATCTGATACTCTGAATCGTCGGAATCCGATCCGCCCGAGAACAGATCGGAGAACCAGTTTCCGCCGTCCTCATCCGCGTCATTTTCCTCCATACCGGAATTTTCCATATCAGAGTTTCCTGTATCGGAATCCGGACTCTGGTATACATCCGTCGGCGGAGGGATCACAATACCGCCATCCTCCTGACCGGAAGGCTGTGTCTCGGCTGCCTGCGTCTCCTCCGGCATCGCTTCCTCATTTGTCGCGTCAAAGACGACAAAGTCTCCAAGCGCGCTGTCGTCGGTTCCCATGAGAATGCTGTCCTGCGCCAGCGTCTCAGGCTCCGTCTCCGGATTGACAGGATCCTCCGGCGTTGTGTCGATCGTTCCGCTCCCCTCGATCTGCTGCGCAGCGGTTTCGTTCTGCATCGTGAGGGATTCCAGATTGTTCTCCACACGCTCAAGCGTGTCTTTCATCTCTTCGTAGTTATACTCCTGCTCCGCGATATTCTCAAGCAGATCCGTGATAAGCTGGCGGTCGTCCTCTGAGAGCGCGATATCCTGCTCCTGAGCGACTTCCTCGACAATGTCTGTGATCTGCTGCTCATCGATGACTCTCCCCTGAATCACCTGGATTTTGGTCTCATTTACGATATTGGCGGCCTGCTGTTGTCCGATATTGTTCGCCACGGTCGCCGTGGTGACAAGCTCCTGCGTCGCCACTTCTTTTTTCGACTCATCCAGCGGCGTTCCGACCGCGGATTCGTAAGCCATCAGAATACCGGTGAGCGCTCCCGTTCCGGATACCTCAAACGGGGACGCCGCAAGCACTTCACAGTTCACCACGCCGGACGTGGACAGCGTGGAAGCGATCATATTGCTCGTCACCCAGGTAAGGTTCGCCGTCTTTACCTGAATACCGCCGGATGTCGTCGGCTTGACCAGCGCGCAGCTGTAGGTCCTGGTTCCGATCTGCTCTAACGGAACGTAGGATCCGAGATGATCTCTTTCGTCCTGATTTGTGATCGTAAGTGTCCGCAGATTCTGTCCCTCAATGCCGAAATAACGCAGAATCGCCTGTTTCTGGGCATCGTCCAGATTGGCGCCGAGCGTGACGACTTTCTCCCCGTCCGCAAAGACAACGGACGACGGAACGGCCGCCGCGGCAAGGCAGACCGCGCTCATCAAAGCAGCCAATAATTTACGTTTACGTTTCATAGTCTGACCTCTCTTTCCGTAGATATGATTGGGCTGACCGGCCGCATGCCGGACCAGCATGTGTTCATTATAACACCGTATTTTCGAGAATACAAGAAAACAAAACCGTCGGAATTATTAAAGGATTTCAAAGGAAAACATATGTTTACTTTTCTGACGCCGATGTGCTATAATCTTTGTAAAATATTCTGCAGACGGGAGGAGATTTCATGTCAGAAAACCGCATTACAAAAAAGCAGGAAGAGATCCTCGAATATATCAAGAACGTACTTCTGGAACGCGGTTTCCCGCCGACTGTGCGTGAAATCGGCCAGGCAGTAAAACTCAAATCGACTTCTTCGGTCCACTCCCATCTCGAATCTCTCGAGAAAAACGGCTATATCCGCCGCGATCCGACAAAGTCCCGCACGATCGAAATCCTCGACGAGTCTTTTCAGCTGTTCCGGCGCGAGATGGTAAACGTTCCGGTAGTCGGCACTGTGGCGGCCGGCGAACCTCTGCTCGCGGAGCAGAATATCGAGAGCTACTTTCCGATCCCTTCCGAATATCTGCCGAATGAACAGGCATTTATACTGACAGTCAAAGGGGACAGCATGATCAACGCCGGGATACTGAACGGAGACCGCGTTCTGGTCCGGCAGCAGCAGACGGCGGAGAACGGCGATATCATTGTCGCCCTGATCGGAGACGGCGCGACGGTCAAGCGGTTCTACCGCGAGGAAGAATATTTCCGGCTCCAGCCTGAGAACGACGCGATGGAACCCATTCTTGTGAAGGATCTGAAGATTCTCGGAAAGGTGTTCGGCGTTTTTCGTTTCTTTTGACAGCGGATACGAAATTGAGCAGGAGGCGGTTTTCCTCCTGCTCGTCCATTTTTACTCTTCTATTTTTCTTCTGTTTTATTCTTCCGTCTCAAAGCGGCTCTGCAGTCCGTCAAGCAGCTGCCTGGGCATGACAATATGGAAGCCGACGGGATTCAGCAGAAATCCTTTTGAATCCTGGACCAGAAGCTTTGAAAGACTTCCGAACGGCACTGCCAGCGCTTTGAATTTGTTCTCTTTGTTAAATTTCGCGAGCTCCATCGGGTCTGTGAACAGCGGCTGAAGAATGTCTTCGTTTTTGTTTCGAAGAATCGGAAGCCGGTATTTTTTGTTCTTCAGTTTCTCAGCGTCGCTCTCCGTCCCCTCCAGAAACTCGATCGGGAGGATATAACGCGCTTTCAGAAGATTCGCGGAGAGCTCTTCTTCCAGATCCTCGAGCTGAGACTTCTGATCGTTCGGAATCGGCCTTGACGCCTCCTGCATAAAATAAAGACCGGTAAGCTGCAGCTCCGGGTTCAGGACCGGCTGCTTCTCCTTCGGAAGCTTGGAGAAATCAGGCCGTCTGACCAGTTCGGTCAGCTCTACAAGCTGCCGGCCGCCGGCGTTTGTGAACACCAGCTCGTTTACGCCGATATTAAACAGCATGGAAAAAAACGAAAGGAATCGTTTGTTTTCATATTTGACTCCCTTGAGAAAGATCTTTTTTTCTATATAAGGTTTGGCAAATTCCTGAAGCTGCTCTTCCGTGTCAAATAAAAATACCTGATCATTGAAAGATTCCGGATCGCAGACGACCAGCGGCATATTTGTAAAAACACAGTACGCGACAATCAGCGATTTCTTTTTCTGAATACTTCTGACGAAAAATCTTTTATCTACTGCCATGATCTTCTCCTGTCTCTTACTGATTCTGATCCAGTTCTTCTATCGTAATGCTCCTGCCGTCTCTCCAGATGCGCTCGAGATCGTAAAACAGACGGTTTTCAGAGTCAAATACATGGACGATCAGATCGCCGAAATCCATGAGAATCCAGTTCGCCGTGCTGTAGCCCTCGGTCTGGCGTACAGGATAACCGGCTTTATGAAGCATCTCCTCCACATTGTCAGCCATTGCCTGAATCTGATTGCGGTTGGCGCCTGACGCTATGATGAAATAATCCGCGAGGACAGAAACCTCTTCGATATTGATGATCTTGATATCCTGTGCCTTTTTGTCGGCAAGCGCCTCATAGGCAAGCTTTGCCATTTCTCTGGAATTTTTTCCTGCCATGTATTAGTCCTCCTTTTCCCTGATGATTCTTTTATAATAATTATACGCCTCAACGGTGCGTTTATCAAGACTGGAGCTGTCTTTCAGATAATACAGCGTATCCCGCAGCGTCACATAGACCGCCAGATCGAGATCTTCAAAAGCCAGACGGCGCACTTCGGGAAGGTTGGAAGCCTTGGAGCGCATCGGTTCCATAAAATCCGCGATGTAGATGATCTTATCCAGAAGCGTCATGCCGGGTCTGCCTGTCGTATGCCAGGTAATCGCGCTCAGGATCTCCTGGTCGGTCACATCATATTTGTCTTTTGCGATGCTCGCACCAAGCGGCGCATGGAGAAGATAGGGAGCGTTTTTTTCCGCTTCGGAAACGTGGATATGATACTGCTCGCAGAGCTTGAGTTTTTTGTGATTCGGAATGCATTTCGCACAGTCGTGCAGCAGTCCTGCCACCATCGCTTTCTCCATATCGGCTCCATGGCACATTGCGAGCGAAGCCGCCGTGTACATGACGCCGATCGTATGCCAGTAGCGTTCCTCATCAATGTACTTTCGAAGTTTTTTCTGCATTTTTAAAAGATTATAGCTGCTCATATCCAAATTCATCCTTTACTGTTTATTCTGGTATAATCCTGTTCTCCGGATATAATCATAGACGGCATCCGGGAGATAGTAACGGATAGACTCCCCCGCATTCTGCATCTGCCGCAGACGGGTTGAAGAAATATCAAGATCCGGCGTGTGAAGTCTTTCGATTCTCGCATCGTAAGTCCTGCGCAGAAAATCCATGCGGTCCCGCATCTGTTTCTGATCCATCTGATCCCGCACCGCCGCAAGCAGCACGCAGTACCGGCAGATCTCGTCAGGGCCTTTCCACTGGTCAAAGGCCATCAGGGAATCTCCCCCGATGATAAAATAATATTCCGTATCGCGGTTTGCCTCGCACAGTCCGCGCAGCGTATCCTTTGTATAGCAGCTGCCGGACTTTTGCAGTTCTTCGCTGTCCAGCTCAAAGTGCGGATTGTTCATGATCGCGAGCCGGACCATCTCCTGCCTGTCCCTGCCGGAGGCTCCTATATTCTGCATTTCCTTGTGCGGAGGCCTGCCGTTTGGAAGAAACAGGATCTTATCCAGATGGAACTGTTCGTATGCGCATTCCGCCAGTATCAGATGTCCGTTGTGAATCGGGTCAAATGTTCCTCCCATGATCCCGATACGCTTTGGCTTCTTTGCATCCATTCCCTCGTCAAACCTCCCGTTTTCAAACCTTTTGTCCCGCAGGGAGAACCTTCCGGATTAAAGAGCACGCGGCTTTTGTCCGGCCTTTTTTGCCGCGGGCAGCTCAATTTTCTTTTTGCCGTCCTTCCCTTCTTTGTAAAGAACGATCTTCTTGCCGATCACCTGAACAACCTGGGACCGTGTCCGCTCGGATACGATCTGCGCCAGCTCGTTCGGGTCATCCATACAATTCTGAAGCACGCTGATCTTGATCAGCTCGCGCGCCTCGAGCGCTTCCGCTATGGCAGCCGTATTCTCCGGAGTCAGGCTTGCTTTCCCGATCTGAAAGATGGGCGTAAGGTTCATCGCAAGGCTTTTCAGATAAGCTCTCTGCTTGCTTGTCATACTCTTCTCCTTATTTATAATAGTCAAACTGAAGTCCGTAGATACGGACCGTGTCCCCCTCTTCTATTCCAAGTGCCTCCAGCTGTTCGAGAATCCCGTTGTCCCTGAGAAATTCCTGGAAGAACCGGAATCCTTTTTCCGATTCCAGATTCGTATACCCGAGCATCTTTTCGATACGCGGTCCCTCCACGAGAAAGGTATGTGCATCCTCCTTTGACTTTTCCACGGTAAACGGGAGGCTTTCATCAGCCAGATGAAGTTCGGGATCATACTCCTGCTCAAAGACGATGACCTCCTGCGGGAGTTTTTCCAGCATGGACTGCACATAGTAAAGCAGTTCCCTGACCCCTTTGCCTGTAACCGCCGAGATCGGAAAAACAGGAATCCCTTCCGGTTCAAATTCGTCCTTCAGGCGCTGTATGGGATCCGCCGCCCCCTCTTCCACGTAAAGCGCGTCAATCTTGTTCGCCGCGATGACCTGCGGCCGGCGGGAAAGCTTTTCGCTGTACGCCGCGAGCTCCGCGTTGATCTTTCTGATGTCGTCGACAGGATCCCTGCCTTCGACGGAGGCCGCGTCCACGATATGGATCATGGCCTTTGTCCGCTCAATATGACGCAGAAACTCATGACCGAGACCGACGCCCTCCGAGGCTCCCTCGATCAGGCCCGGGATATCCGCGATCACAAAGCCGCCGCCGTCAAGATCCACAACGCCGAGATTCGGGGAAAGCGTCGTAAAATGATAGTCGGCGATCTTCGGCTTCGCGTTTGTCACGCGGGAGAGAAACGTTGATTTCCCGACATTGGGAAACCCGACAAGTCCCACATCCGCGATTGTTTTCAGTTCAAGAATAACCTCGAGTTCCTTCGCGTCCTTTCCGGGCTGCGCGTATTTGGGCGC
This sequence comes from uncultured Lachnospiraceae bacterium, assembly GCA_947630005.1. GTDB lineage: Bacteria > Bacillota > Clostridia > Lachnospirales > Lachnospiraceae > Choladousia. Next base: position 6,770 of record CANRGB010000008.1, on the reverse strand, counting down.
CTGCATTGTCGACGTCGCGTAATGCATATTTCCGTTTCCGCCCCTGCCGCCTTTGAGGATCGTCTGTCTTGTATTTTCACCGGACATGTCCGCGATAACCTGTCCGCTCTGCGCTTCCTTAATGACCGTTCCCGGCGGAACTTTGAGAATGATATCCTGTCCGTCCGCTCCGTGACAGCGGCGTTTGCCTCCCGGTTCTCCGTCTTTCGCGGAAAATTTTCTTCTGTACCGGAAATCGGCCAGGGTATTCAGTCCTGTATCCACCTCAAAAATGACGTCTCCCCCTCTTCCGCCGTCGCCGCCGTCCGGTCCGCCGTCCGGAACAAACAGCTCGCGCCGGAAACTGACATGCCCGTCGCCGCCCTTTCCTGAGCGGAGGATAATCCTTGCCCTGTCTGCAAACATAAAATCACCTCATTATAATCGGACAGGAGGCGGTTTTCCTCCTGCCGCCCGCGCGCTGCGTCAGCAGCCGTTTTGTTTTCCCTGCGCAGGCCTTGCGCATAACACAGAAAGGCTTCAAACCATATTGATTTGAAGCCCGCATCCTGTATCTTTATTCTGCTGCAACCGGAATGACAGAAACCTGTTTCTTATCTCTCCCCAGTCTTCCGAATCTGACGACGCCATCCACCTTGGCAAACAGAGTGTCGTCACCGCCGCGTCCAACATTCACGCCCGGGTGAATCTTTGTTCCGCGCTGTCTGTAAAGAATGTTGCCGGCTTTTACAAACTGTCCGTCCGCTCTCTTGGCGCCAAGTCTCTTGGACTCGGAATCACGTCCGTTCTTGGTAGAACCGACTCCCTTCTTATGAGCGAACAACTGAAGGTTCATTTTCAACATAGCTACACCTCCTGGGATGTTAAGTTCGATAAATATTTAATTTTGATGATCATCATATGAGGCCCGGAAATACCGGCCGGACCAGTCTCAGCGGATCTCTACCGAGAGGTACTCTTTCCCATAAGCGTCCTGAATATTCTGCATACCCAGAACCAGACTGTCGAGCAGCAGACAACAGGCATCGGAAGGCTCGTCCGTCAGCGTAAGCTTCAGGTAACCTCCGTCCTCTTTCTGCTCCACGTCAAAGCCGTCGTCCGTGAACGCCTCAATGGAATTCACCGTATTGACTGCAAGCGCAGAAACCGCGGAACAGATAATGTCATACCCCTCCTGCGCGTAACCGGCGTGTCCTTCGAGGACAAAGCCGCGGTACCGCCCGTCCGGTCTGGAGACTGATAACCGTATCATCGCAGTTACCCGTTGATCTTCTCAATCTTGACCTGCGTGTACTGCTGTCTGTGACCGTTCTTCTTGTGGTAACCGGTCTTTCTCTTGTATTTGTAAACAATTACCTTCTTAGCCTTCGCGTTCTTGACTACGGTAGCTGTCACGACAGCGTCCGCTGCGTCCGCGCCGACCTTCAGGCCGTCGTCACTGCTCACTGCAAGCACCTGATCAAACGTGACAACCTCTCCGGCTTCCACGCCCAGCTTTTCCACGTTAATGATATCGCCCTCGGCTACTTTGTACTGTTTACCACCTGTTGCAATAATTGCGTACATATGGCACCTCCTGTCTATCATTACTCGCCAGATACGGCGGCCCCGGATCTCCCGGACGGCACTTAAACCTCTCTGTGCGGCATACTTTGTTATTCTAGCACATCTAAAAAAGAACGTCAATCTAAAATTTGATTTTTTTCGCGCGGATTTCGCGCAGAATTCAGAATCCGCGGGCACTCCCGGGTGCAAAATCCGGGGAATGTCCGATTCGGACCGCTTCCGCCAGCGTCCGTTCTTTTTTCTGTCTCGTGATCTCCACGAGTGAGAGCTTTGTCATATCAACCAGCACGGTCCGTATGGGATCCCGGCGCAGTTCCGCGTCCAGGATAGAAAGCAGTTCATCCGTAGATTTTTTTTCTTCCATATTAATAAAGTCGATAAGGATGATTCCGCTCAGGTTGCGCAGCCGGATCTGCCGCGCGGCCTCAAGCGCGGCCTCCGTGTTGATTTTAAGAAAAGTCGCTTCCCGCTTTTTTCCGCCTTCGTATTTTCCGGTGTTGACATCGATGACTGTGAGAGCTTCCGTCGCCTGGATCACGAGATACCCGCCTGAATTCAGCCATACTTTCTCCGAAAGCGCCTGGGAAAGCTGGTGCTCCAGGGAATACAGCTTGTACAGCGGCAGGAGATCATTCTGATAAAAAGTCAGCTTTTCCAGATCTCCGGACTGATTCTCCGAGAGATATTTCCGGATTTCCTCATAGAGCACCGGATCATCCGTGACGATCCGGTCGGCCTCCGATTCATACAGATTCAGCAGGCGGGACAGATACAGGGCCGGAACGGCATACAGGCAGGAAAAACAGGTGCGGTACTTCGCGTGTTCCATCAGCAGACGGAAATTTTCCTGAAGGCGCCGGATATCCGCAAGAAGAACGTCTTCTTCTGCTCCGCCGGCATTTGTGCGAAGCAGCCAGCCGCAGGGCCGGGGATCGGAATTTTCCGCCATTCTGTTGTCAGCATCTTTATTCTGTGAAAGATTCGGACTGGAAAAATGCGGGGAAGTCAGCGCCAGCAGCCGTTCTCTTTCGGTACGCGGCAGCTTAGAGGAAACGCCGATTATTTTTTTCCCGGTCGTCAGAAGGACATACTTTCCGTGCAGCGTCAGATCTGCCGTGACGGCCGGCGCCTTGGTTTTCTGCGCCTCGCGGGATATCTGCACAAGCAGTTCATCGCCCGCCTGCGGTCCGTGAGCACTTCCCTTCTTTATATAAATGGGGTCCCTCATCTCTGAAAAGGGCAGATAACAGATCGTGTTCGGTGCCGTCTCGACAAAAGCGGCGTCTATGTTCCGGGCAATGCTTTTGATCTTTCCGATATAAATATTTCCAAGTCCGAGCCCGCTGTCGGCGCGCCGCTCTTCATCACAGTGGATCTCAACGGCCTTCTGATCATGCAGCAGAAACGAAAAGATGCGTCCGTTCATGCGTGTGATCACGTATTTTTTCTGGATTTTACTCAAGCTGCTGTCTTTTGAAGTCATATATATGCGGTCTCCTGTACGTTGTCGTCTGGCCCTGCGGGGGATTCATCTACAATCTCCCGGCCAAGCGCTCCAAGCGGAACCAGTCTGCGCTTTTTCTCATTTCCAAGGTTCGCGTAAACCTCGCATCTGTGAATTTCATACGCGAAAGGTTCCGGCTCAACACCGATGGAATGCAGGTAAGCGTCCATCACCAGCTCCGGCTTTAAATTAGCGGCGCTTCCCGCGGCAAGCTTCATAAATACGGTTCCGGCATTGACGGACATTTCATAGATCATCGGCCGGATATCGGCCTCCTTCTCCGCTTTCTTCGTCTTTTTCAGAACCACAATCTCTTTCTGCGCAAAAAAATGCGAAATCTGAGACTGCCAGTCCCCGGCCGGCGCACAGCCCCCGCGGAACCGCAGTTCATAATCGGCGGCGGCGACAAGCGACATCGCCTTGTTCGCCTTATCCTCCGGGATCTGCCAGAACCCGGTGACGGTGATCCCTTCGGTGCCGGCCGCATTGAGCGCGTCGATAACAGCCTTCCCCGAGGACGGCGGCGTGTTAAGTTCGATATCCATGTATTCGGCATCGCTTGTCAGCCCCACGCCGAGCGGAGCCGCGAACGACATGATCATATGCGGGCTGAGCCCTTCGGTGAAAGCGATATCGATCCCGGCGCGGCGGATCGCTTTCTGAAAATACCGCATGACGTCAAGGTGCCCGATAAATTTCATAAATCCATACTTGGAAAACTTAATTCTTGCCTTCAGCGCAGACACCTCCTTTGTAACGTGCCGCTCCGCAGCCGGAACATTTTTCGCGGCAGTTCGGCGTCACGATCCCCTGTTTCGCCTTTTTCCATTCCGAAAGCAGGAATTTTTTCGTCACGCCGATATCGATGAAATCCCACGGGAATATCTCGTCCTCCGCTCTCTCCCGCTGTGTGTAAAAATCCATATCGACCCCGGCGCGCGCAAACGCGGCAAGCCAGCGGCCGTAATCCCAGTATTCCGTCCAGGCGTCATAAAGAGCGCCGTTTTTGTAGGCATCCAGGATGACGCCGGCAATCCGCCGGTCCCCGCGCGCGAAAATCCCCTCAAGCAGCGTCACATCTGCCTGATGCCAGTTGTAGCGGATGCTCTTCTGATTCTTCATCGCCTTGATCTCGTGATTGACCGTCTTCGCAAAGCCGAGATAATCCCCGGGATGGTACATCCTCGCCCACTGGAACGGGGTGAACGGCTTCGGCACAAAGAAAGAAGTGCTGACATTGATCTGGCATTTGCCGTTCCGCTGATCCTTCGGTATCTCATAATATTTCTCCGCGATCAGCTCCGCAAGATGCGCGATCGCCTTGCGGTCCTCCTCCTCTTCAAGCGGAAGCCCCAGCATGAAATACAGCTTGACCTTGTTCCAGCCGCCGTGGAACGCCTGGTCGGCTCCGGAGAGGATCACTTCCTCGGTCAGTCCCTTGTTGATCACGTCGCGCAGTCTCTGGGATCCCGCCTCCGGAGCGAACGTCAGACTGCTTTTTCTCACGTCCTGCACCTTGCTCATAACGTCGAGGGAGAACGCGTCGATGCGCAGAGACGGCAGGGAGATATTGATATTGCCGCTGCCGAATTCGCCGATCAGGAAATTGACGATCCCGGGCAGATCGGAATAATCGCTCGAACTCAATGAACTCAGGGAAATCTCCTCGTGCCCCGTGTTTTTCAGCATTCTGTACGCGTGTTCCTTAAGGCAGTCCAGACTGCGCTCCCTCGTCGGCCGGTAAATCATCCCGGCCTGGCAGAAACGGCAGCCGCGGATGCAGCCCCGCTGAATCTCCAGAACGACACGATCCTGCGTCGCCTTGATAAACGGGACGACCGGCGCGTCCGGATAAGGCGCGGCTGTCATATCGAGAACCGCCTGACGCGAAATAACCGATGGGATATCCCCACAGACCGGCGCAAAAGACGCGATCGTTCCGTCCTCATTGTAGCTGACCTGATACAGGGACGGGACATAGATACCCGGGAGCTGCGCGGCTTTATGAAGAAACTCCGGCCTGTTCATCCCCTTTGCCCGGCACTTTTTGTACAGGTCAAGCAGGGCATCGTAGACCACCTCGCCCTCTCCGATATAGAACATATCAAAAAACGGCGCGATCGGCTCCGGATTATAGGCGCACGGGCCGCCGCCGATCACAAGCGGATACTCCCATCCCTCTCCCCGATCCTCCGCCAGCAGCGGAATCTGTGAGAGATCGAGGATCTGCAGGACGTTTGTATAGCACATCTCGTACTGGAGCGTGATCCCGAGAAAATCGAAGTCTTTCACCGGATCCTGCGACTCCAGCGCGAAAAGAGGGATCCCCCGCTCCCGCAGGATCTTGTCCAGATCCACCCACGGCGAATAGACGCGCTCGCACCACACGTCCTCACGCCGGTTAAACATATCGTACAGAATCTGGATGCCCAGGTGGGACATGCCGATTTCATACACGTCCGGGAAGCACATTGCAAAGCGGATTGACACTGTTTTTTTATCTTTCATGACCGAGTTTACCTCCCCGCCGATATAGCGGGCAGGCTTGTCGATACTGAGTAAAATTTCGTCATTTAATGCAAGTTTTCTCAATGATCCAACTCCTTTTTTGTTTAATTATAACAAAAATTTGACCATATTTTGTATTTCAAGCGGCTACCGGAAACCATCCGGAAAACAGTTTTTTTATTGTAATTTCGAAAACAAGATTTAGCCCGAAAATCGCCCAAAATCGGGCTTTGGTGAACATTTTATTTTCCGGAACGAGGAACAAATTTCTTTTCACTTTACCATATTCTAAAAAAATCATCAATACCAAAAGGAACGAAATAACAGCTCTTTCCATGGTGTTCCTCGTTTTTCTGGTTATCTAATACCAATATGCTGACTGCCGGAAGATTTGTAACAAAAAACGCCCAAAAAATTGGACGTTTTTTGCCATTAGTACTGTACAGGCCTGGCGGCTTTGCTGTTTATTCCCGGTTTGCCAATGATCAATTCATGTCCTGTGAATGCTCTTGTTTCCGCATACGGTACATGTTACCTGTATTCGCCCTTTCCCTTTTGGCACCCGTATCAGTCTGCCACATTTTTTACACATAAAAATGCGCGATGTTTTTCTTTCTTTATATTGAAGTTTCCAAAGTTTCTTATAGCGGTCATATATATAGTTTTCTCTTTCCCTGTTCCATGTCCGCCTTGACATAGCCCGATAGAGTCCGTAAAACAGCCCTGCCATTGCAAAACATAACAGCAGAGGACTTTTGAAAACTGCACCTGATAAATATATGACCGTACTTACAATGATAATCGCCTTTCCCAGTTCATCAATTCCATATCGTCCCCGAAAAAAGCTTTCTATTTTTTCTCTGATTTTGTTCATTTCAGGCTCTTACTCCGTCCTCAGCGCAACAACAGGATCTTTCTTTGCGGCACTTCTGGATGGGATAATGCCGGCAATCAACGTCAGCATCATGCTGATCGCGATCAGGATCAGTGCCACAGGCAGCGGCAGGAAAGCGCTTAAATTTCCGATGCCGGTCAAATGGTGCAGGACCAGGTTGACAGGGATGCACAGCAGGTAGGTAATCAACACGCCAAGCGTGCCGGAAGTGAATCCGATAATCACTGTCTCTGCGCTGAACATACTGGAAACATTGCGCTTGGAGGCGCCGATCGCCCGCAGGATACCGATCTCCTT
>CANRGB010000007.1 GCA_947630005.1 uncultured Lachnospiraceae bacterium | reverse complement strand
ACAGAGATACCACTCCTGGGGAGATTATCTCATACTTTCCCCAGGATGAAAAACCGTCAGGTTATTCATCGCTTACGGATTTTTCATTGCTTTAATGAACGAGTGATGTGGGAGGTATCTATATGACACATGTTGTGCATGATCTTTTAAAACAATATGTGAAAGAGATAAAAAAGATATATGGTCTGAGCCTGCAGAAGATCATTTTATATGGCTCCTATGCCAGAGGTGATTATGTGCAGGACTCAGATATCGATATTATGATTCTTGTAAATATGTCAGATGAAGAGATCTTTAGGAAAAGGCATGAATTATCAGATATCACATTTGATTATAATTTTGACTATGATATCCAGATTATGCCTGTTGTAAAAAATATGGAGCATTTCAATCACTGGATTGGAGCATATCCATTCTACAATAACGTTCAAAAAGAGGGAGTAGAGTTGTATGCAGCATGAATTAAATGATGTTGGTGGTGCAGAAGAACTGGCTGGATACAGATTGAATGCGGCAAAAGAAGATCTGGCAGCAGCAAAAAACGGTTTGGAGCAAGGTTTTTACAGAACGGCCAATAATAGGGCGTATTATGCAATATTCCGGGCAATATCAGCTTGCCTGGCATTAGAGTTTAAGGCGTATAAACAGCATTCACAGGTGATCGGCAATTTTAACAAGGATTTTCCATAACAGATGAAAAAATAAAGAACGAGACAGGATTTACGGGAAAACAGATCATGGATATGATAAAGAGCATGTTTTCCTATACGGATATCCCGGTGAAGAAAGAATACTGGGATTCCTATGATGATATGAACGGGGTGATCCTGAAGGCAATGGAGGGGAAGGCATAAAAAGGAGCACAAAGCATGAAAAAGAGGTTTCCGATTGGCATTGAGTTTTTTGATGAGATTGTATCGAAGGATTTTTATTACGTGGACAAAACGATGTTTATCGCGGATCTTCTGGGTGATCTGGGAAAGGTGAATCTGTTCACGCGGCCGCGCCGCTTTGGGAAAACGCTTACCATGACCATGCTGAAGACTTTCTTTGAGATTGGCTGCGATAAGAGTCTGTTTGACGGGCTGAAGATTTCGTGGGAAAAGGAGCTGTGTGACAAGCACATGGGACAGTATCCCGTGATCTTTCTTACGCTGAAGAGTGTGGAAGGGCGGAATTTTCAGGAGGCATATGCGGCGCTGCGCAGGCTCATCGGCTGGGAGGCGCTCCGGCTTTCCTTTTTATCAGAGAGCAGCCGGCTGTCTTCAAAGGAGAGGGAGACGTACCAATCCCTGACGAAGATGGAGAACGGAATGTTTGTGATGCCGGAAACTGTCCTTATCGACAGCCTCCGGATCCTGTCGGAGCTTTTGGCAAAGCATTACGGGAGGAAGGTGGTCATCCTGATCGATGAGTATGATGTCCCTCTCGACAAGGCGTTTCAGGCGGGATACTATGACGAGATGGTATCGCTGCTTCGGGGGCTGCTCGGCAGCGCGCTGAAGACGAATGATTTTCTGGAGTTTGCCGTCCTCACGGGATGCCTGCGCATCTCAAAGGAGAGTATTTTTACGGGACTGAATAATCTGAAGGTCCACACGGTCACGGATACGCGGTACGATAAATATTTTGGCTTTACGGAGGAAGAAGTCGGGGAGATGCTGGATTTCTATGGACTGGCTGACCACGCGGAGGCAGTCAGGGACTGGTATGACGGATATCAGTTCGGCAATGCGCGTGTTTACTGCCCCTGGGATGTGCTCAATTACTGTGACCTTCTGCTGGCTGACCCGGATGCCTGGCCGGAAGATTACTGGGTGAATACAAGCGGGAACGCGCTGGTGAGGCGGTTTGTTGACCGGGCGGACAAAGATACCAGAGACGAGATCGAGCGGCTGATCAACGGGGAGACGATCGAGTGGACGGTGAACCAGGAGCTGACTTACAATGAGCTGGATGAGACGATCGAAAATATCTGGAGCGTGCTGTTCTCCACCGGTTATCTGACACAGAGAGGACGCCTGGAGGGAAAGAAATACAGGCTGGCGATCCCGAACAGGGAGGTCCGGGAACTGTTTGTCGAACAGATCCGGGAGTGGTTTAAGGATACGGCGCGGACGGATACTGCGAAGCTGGAGCGGTTCTGCGAGGCTTTTGTCCGGGAAGAGCCGGAGGTGATCGAGGAGCTTCTGAGCGGTTATCTGTGGGACTCGATCAGCGTGCGGGACAGCGCGGCCCGGGTGGACAGGAAGGAGAATTTCTATCATGGGATGCTCCTGGGGCTTCTGCAGTATGAGAGCCGGTGGCTGGTGAAGTCAAACGTGGAGTCGGGGAAAGGGTACGGAGATATCCTGATCTGGACGCCGCAGAGGCAGGGGAGTTCGGAGTACGGGTTTCCCAGGGTCACACACTTTGTGTTTAAATGGCATGACCCCGGCACCGAAGAGAAAACCTCGCTTTCTGTCAGAATACCGTCAGAAAATCCAGTGTCCCGCGCGGAACTCCTGTGCCGCTTTCAAGCAGCGTGGTCAGCCCGCGCAGCGTCCGCTCCGTCTCCTGAGGGGTGGAGGGGATCAGATAGTTGTCCAGCTTGACGGCGAGCACGATCAGCACAAGCTCTGCCAGCGCGGCCGGGTCGTCGAAGCACAGCAGCTTCTGATCGATTCCCTGCTGAATAATTTCCGTGAGAACCGGCTTCAGTTCGCTGATCACGTAGGTCAGAAATTTCCGGTGGACGTGGGCCTGTTCCCGGTTCTTTTCCTGTTTTTCCGTCTGTGCCGCAGGGGTTGTTTCCTCCGCGGCATGTTCTTTATTTTTCGATTCCATCAGCATTTCCCGTTTTAAAAATTCGGTTGACGAGCTGCGGCACGCCTCAAACAGCAGCGCCATGCGCGTAAATGGCGAGAGTTCCGTCTGACCGGCCAGGCTCTTGGCCGTCTCCAGAGAGGTATGGTAGCTGCGTTCCACCAGTGCGTCGAGGATCGCGTCCTTGGACGGAAAATAATAATAGATGCTTCCTTTGCCGATTCCGGCTTTTCTCGCGATTTCGCTGACCGAGATCGAGCGGATATCCTTGTCTTCCATCAGTTCCTGCAGTGCGTCCAGAATCTGATCGTATTTTTTAGAGCCTTTCATAAAAGCCTCCTTATGTGAACGTGATATAGGCAATATTTAGTATAGCATAGAAAAATCTTTTTAAACAGCCGTAATTTTGCCCGGGAAATTTGAAATTTTCCGGGCAGATTTGTCTGAATGGCTGATTGACCGCCGGTCGAAAAAGTACTATGATATCGGAAAATGATTCGACCGATGGTCGAAACATGGATACTGAAAACCAAATTGCAGTAACAGGATATAACGTGATCAAAGGATCTGCTTGGAGGGAGGACTGATGATCATGAAAAAAGGTGCCGCAAAGAATATCGCAAAGGGCGCGGCGCTTCTCGCGGGCACGCTGACCGCGGCGGAAACCGTGGGTTCGGTTTATTTTTACCGGCGGACCATGATTCGCGGGAATGCAAAGACAAAGCGCACGATCAAGATGGCCGGCACGGACTGGAGCCAGTACATGCCGCTGATTGAGGAGCGAAAGGTCAGAATGATGGGGCAGCTGCACGAGGACGTTTATGTGGAATCGGACGACGGGCTGAGACTTCACGCGACCTGGTTCCCGTGCGGCGAAGGGAAAAAGACGGTGATCTGTTTTCACGGCTATACAAGCCGCGGGCTGAGCGATTACATCGGTCTGTCTGAGTATTACAGGAGCCGCGGATTTTCCATGCTGCTGGCGGATGAGCGGGCGCACGGGGAGAGCGAGGGAACCTATATTGGTTTTGGATGCAGGGATCGCTATGACGCGGTGAAATGGATCGGCTGGGTTCTGGAAAAATGCGGGGAGGATGTACAGATCCTGCTCCACGGCACTTCGATGGGCGGCGCGGCCGTTCTGATGTGCAGCGGGCTGTCTCTGCCGCCGCAGGTGAAGGGAATCATCTCGGACTGCGGGTTTACGTCCGCGAAGGAGGTATTCTCCCATGTGCTGAGGACTATGTATCATATGCCTGCGTTCCCGATGATTCAGATAGCGGACCGGATAAATCAGAAAACGGCAGGTTATGGACTGGACGAATGCAATGCGGCGCGCGAGGTGAGAAAGGCCCGGGTACCGGTTCTGCTGATCCACGGATCGGCGGACACGTTTGTGCCGTGCCGCATGTGTGATGAAATTTATGAGAACTGCGCAAGTCCGAAACGAAAACTGATCGTGGAGGGCGCGGCGCACGCTGAGAGTTACTATAAAGATCCGAAAGCGTACGAACGTGCGCTGGATGAACTGATCAAAGAGACGATAACCGTCTGAAACTGGCAGAAAAAGCCGCGTTCGTTCCGGGTTTCCGGAAAGTTTGAGCTGCCGGAAAATCAGGATCACTGACCTGAAAACAGAAAACAGACGGAGAGCTGTAAGGAAAGTTTGGACTGCCGGAAAATCAGGATCACTGACCTGAAAACGGAAAACAGACGGAGAGCTGAAGGAAAGTTTGAGCCGCCGAAAAATCAGGATCACTGACCGGAAAACGGAAAACAGACGGAGAACTGTAATCGGAGGATATATAAAAATGATGAAAAAAAGAAAAGGATACCCGGTGTATCCGCTTACCGCAGCACAGAAATTTCACTTTTTTTATCAGGACAAATGCCCGAAAAAAGAGGTGCTGAATATCGGAACAAGTCTGACGATTGAGATGGAGCTTGACCGCGAGGTACTGAAGCAGTCGATCCGCAGGGCGTATGAGCGCTGCGATTCCATGCGGCTGCGTTTCGCGGAGGACAAAGAGGGAAACTGGTATCAGTATGTTGTGGATACGGACGACCGGGAGATTGAATTTGTTGATTTCACAGGGAAAACAATGGAAGAAGCCGAGCGGATCATGACGGAGTGGACGCAGGTCCCGTTCAAGCGGAAGGATTCCCCGATGAACCGGATCGTCATGATCAGGACGCCGGACGGCTATGAGGGCGTGTATCTGCTGGTCGATCATATGACGATGGATGCGCAGTCGCTGATCTGTTTTTTGAAGGATGTCATTGAGCTGTACGCCAGCACAATGTATGAGCAGGTCGCGCCGCCGAAGGAGATGGCCTCCTATGTCGAGCAGCTGCAGAAGGATCTCGCGTATGAGGCGGGCTGCAGGGCGAAGGAGCGCGATACGGAATTTTTCCACCGTCTGATCGACGCGTCCGAGCCGATTTACAACGGAACTGACGGGCGGAAGAAGCTTGAGGACGAGCGGAAGCGCTGCCATAATCCGGCCCTCAGGGCGGCGGTCAACGTCTCGGATTCCGTGGATTCCGCGCTTGATGTCTTCCACCTGGAAGCGGAGCCGACGGCGCGGCTTACAAAGTTCTGCGAGGAACAGCATGTCTCGCTTGTCTGTCTGCTTCTGATGGGACTGCGCACGTATTTCCAGAAGATGAACGGAAACGATGATGTCTCGATCAACACGGCGATCGCGAGGCGGGCGACTTTGAAGGAGAAGAAATCCGGCGGGACCAGGATCCATTCTTTCCCGTTCCGCACGGTCATTTCTCCGGAAAAGACGTTTATGGAAGGGCTCTGTGAGATCCGCTCCCTGCAGAATGAGTACTTCCGCCACGCCAATTTCGATCCGGTCGAGTATTTTGCGTACCGGGCAAAAAAATATCCGGTTCAGCCGGGACAGACGTACGAACCGATGTCGCTGACGTATCAGCCGCTGACGATGAGGGAGAATCAGCTTGACCGCCTCGGCGATATCCATTACAGGACAAAATGGTATCCGAACGGAGCGACGACGCAGGCCATGTATCTGACGGTTATGCACCGCACCGAGGACAACGGGCTTGATTTCAGCTTTGAGCATCAGACGAAGGCGGTCACCAGGGAGCAGCTGGAATACCTGTATTATTATCTGTGCAGGATCATGTTCAGAGGAATCGAGAATCCGGAGCAGAAGATTGAGGACATTGTCAAAGCAGTATAAAAGAATTATTCGGAAAGGAAGACAGGGAAATGTTTGAAAGATTATCGGAAATCATCTGTAATTATGTGGAAGTAGAGCCGTCGGATATCCACGAGGATTCCAGGTTCATGGAGGATCTCGGGTTTACGTCGTTTGATTTTATGAGTATGCTCGGAGAGCTGGAGGATGAGTTTGATCTGGAGATCGACCAGCAGGAGGTGGCCGGGATCCGTACGGTCGGACAGGCCGCGGAGTATCTGGAGAAGCTGGCAAACTGAGAAGCCGTCAGAAAGGTTCGGGAAAGCCGGCGGGCTGAGGATCCGTAAGAAAACACTGAGAAGGCCAGCGGATTGGGGAATTGGCAGAAAGCTCTGAGAAAGCCGGCAAACTGAGAAGCCGTCAGAAAGGTTCGGGAAAGTCGGCGGGCTGAGGACCCGGCAGAAGGCTTCGGAAAAGCCGCCGGACTGAGAGGGCAGACAGAAAACCTGAGGAAAAGCGAACGGAAGAAGGAAAGAATTATGGTATACAGTACAATCCGGGAGATTCTGGTGCAGGCGCAGCAGCGCTATGGAAAAGAGGATGCGATCCGATATAAAATAGGAAAAGATAAGATCGAGGCGAAATCCTACGACGATCTGCGGCAGGACAGCGAGCGCTTCTCCGCGGCGCTGGCCTCGCTCGTGGAGGAGGGCAGCCATGTGGCGCTGACCGGCATGACCTCCTATACGTGGATCACCGCTTATTTTGGAATCACGGGCGGGGGCAATGTGGCGGTTCCGCTGGATGTGTCGCTTCCGGCGGAGGATATGTGGGAACTGATCGACCGCTCCGACGCGGCGGTTCTGGTGGCGGACGAGGTGCGCGCCGATGTGATCGCGAAGGCAAAGGAGCGCTGCCCGAAACTGAACTATGTCATCTCGATGCAGAAGAAACAGAGCGACGGGGAGGTACTTTCGTTCTGGCAGCTGACAGACGCGCAGACGCCGGGCTGCTGTACTGACCCTGCGCCGGAGGATCTCGCGACGATCATGTTCACCTCCGGCACAACGGGGAAGAGCAAGGGGGTCATGCTGACTCACCGGAATCTGGCGGAAAACGCAACCTGCTTTGATATGAAATTTCCGGAACGGTCGGTACTGATGAGCGTACTCCCGATTCACCATGCCTACTGTCTGAGCATGGATATCCTGAAGGGACTCTCCGTCGGAAGCGTGGTCTGCATCAACGATTCTCTGCTGCGGATGGCGAAAAATATCCAGCTGTTCCGGCCGAATATCATTCTGATGGTTCCGCTGATGATCGAGACGCTTGCGAAGAAGCTGGAGTCCGCGCGGAAGCTTCCGCCGGCTGTCGTAAAAAGGGAGCTGTTCGGCGAACAGTTTCACACGATCTGCAGCGGAGGCGCGTATCTGCCTCCGGCCATGATTGACCTGTTTGAGACGTATGGGATCTCGATCCTGCAGGGATACGGAATGACCGAGTGTTCCCCGGTTATCAGCACCACGCTGCCCTGGAACATACGCAAAGGGTCGGTGGGACAGCTGATCCCGAACTGCGAGGCGAAGACCGTGGACGGGGAACTGTGGGTGCGGGGCAGCAGCGTCATGCAGGGGTATTATAAGATGCCGGAGGAGACGAAGGAGACGCTTGCTGACGGATGGCTGCGCACCGGGGATCTGGGCTATGTGGACGCGGACGGCTTCATCTATCTGACCGGGAGGAAGAAGAACCTGATCATCACCAAAAACGGAGAGAATGTCTCGCCGGAGGAGCTGGAAAACAGGATCGGCGAGGATCGCCTGGTCCGGGAAATCCTGGTGAGGGAGAAGGAAGGCGTGATCGAGGCGGAGATCTTCCCGGATGAAGAATATGCCGCGGAGGAAGGGATCCTGGATGTGAGGGCCGCGCTTCAGGAAGTGATCGACCGGTATAATGAGGGGGCTCCGGCTTATAAAAGAGTATACCGCCTGAAACTCAGGGACACGGAATTTGAAAAAACACCCTCGAAAAAAATAAAAAGACAGTGATTTTGGACTGGGAAAAACGGAGTCGTTTCAGGCTCCGTTTTTTAATGAAAAGGGCAAAAGAGTATTCACACGTCCGTTATCCCATGGTGAAAATAGGGAAAAAGCGGTTGAACTGTTCCAAAATATGTAGTATAGTTAAAAAAAGATAGGGTGTCTGCTTATGAACAAGAAGAGAAACATCTGGCTGACCGCCGCCGTGCTTCTGCTCTGTATCCTGTCCGGGACCTGGGTGTCCGCTGCCGGGACAGGCGCGCAGGTAAAGGAAACCGCGCAGAAGAGCGCACAGGCGAAGAAAAATACGCGCGCGGCAGGCTGGCACAAGACTGCGAAGGGCAGAAGATACTACATCCAGCAGGACGGCAGCAAAGCGGTCGGCTGGACAAAGATCAACGGCAGGTATTATTATTTTATGGGGAACGGGATCCTCACTCAGAAGACCGGCTGGGTAAAGATCGGGGGAAATCTCTATTACCTGCGCAAAAACGGAAGCCGGTATGACGAGGGCTTTTACAAGATTAACGGGAAAGTGTATTATTTCGACAAGGACGGAAAGCTTGTCGTCAATAAGCGCGCCTATGCCATCGGAAACCGGTATTACAACATTGATATACACGGCGTAGCCGAGTATATTTCTGCGCTGGAGGCGCAGTGTGAGGTGGAAGCGCAGAAATTTATCCAGAAGCATGCGAAGCCGACCATGTCGGCGAAGGAGAAACTGCGGGCCTGCTTCCGGTATCTGCTCGCCTATATGCGCTACCGTCCGCAGCCGCCGAACTGGTCTGAATTCAAAGCAAAAGAGTGGTATTATCAGAAAGCGATCAACACGTTCCGTTCGCCCACGCTCAGCGGCAACTGCTATTCGTTTGCCTGTACGGTAGCGGCCTGCGCGAAGGAGCTTGGGTACAAGCCGACGGTGGTTGTGATCAAGGCCGATCATGGATTTGTGATAATCGACGGAAAATATTATGACAATATGCATGGCGGACTGTTCGGCTCGTCTGTGCCGTCCCATCCGGGATATCAGGTATACACGAAGGCGGAGTTCTAAATAAGACAAGGAGGGATAAACGGGGAAATGAAAAGGAAGAGAACAGCCGGGGGAGTGATTCTGCTTATTCTCTGCTGCGTGCTGCTGCAGGCGGGAGGCATCCGCACGGCGGCGGCCGGGAAGACAGGTCTTGTGACGTCCGGTCAGAAGGTTTATTACTATCAGAACGGTCAGAAGGCCAAAAACTGCTGGAAAACGGTAAAGGGGTACAAATATTATTTCGGGAAAAACGGCGTGGCCTACGCGGCGCCGAAGGCTCCCGGCAAAAGCAAAAACGTCGTCTGCAAGACGATCAAGGGCGCGAAATACTGTTTTGATCAGAAGGGACATCTGATGAAGAACGGGCTGTACGCCGATATGGCCGGAAACGCCTACTATGTGGCGAAAAGCGGAAAGGTGAATGTGACCAGGACCAAAAAGATCCAGAAAGCTCTGACGTATCTGTCGGACGCCCGGAAGATACGCGCTTATCTGGGGACACCGAAAAAAACGAGCGCCAGCAGCAGCTGTTTCCGCGACGGAGGCACGGATCTGCTTCTTACTTATCAATATGTTATGCTGTCTCTGTACAGGGACGACAAGAGCGGGGAGGAACTGGTGCTGTTTCTGGACCCGCGGTAAAGCGGAATGGAGGAAAAAATGAAAAAAAGAGGCATACGTTTTGTTCTGACACTGTTTCTGCTGCTGATGGCTTTTGGCACAGCGGCGCAGGCCGGGGAGAAGGTTACGGCAGCGGCAAGCACGGCGGCAGCGGCAAAGAAGGGCTGGAAGAAGGAAAACGGGAAAAAATACTACGTCAACGCGGCCGGAAAGCATAAGACAGGCTGGTTTTCCTATAAAGGGAAAAAATACTATCTGGATCCGAAAGCGGACGGAGCGGCGGCGGCCGGCCTGAAAAAGATCGGCGGGAAATACTACTGCTTCAACAAAAAGGGCGAGATGCTGACCGACAGGAGGGCCTATCCGGTCGGGAAGAGCCATTACGTCATCGATTCCAAGGGCGTGGCAAGAAAGATGTCCGCGGCGGAGGAGCTGACGGTTCAGCTGCTGCAGCAGCTTCCGCAGCCGAGAATACGGACTTCGTTTGACTGGGCGGCGAAGCTTCCGTACCAGGCGATCGACACGAACGGAAAGACCCCGCAGTATTTCGCGTCCTACGGTCTGCTCTACAAGCGCGGCGACTGCAACGTGCAGGCATGTCTGTTCTATTATTTTGCGAAAGTTCTCGGATACGACGCGCATTATGTGAAGGGAACGGTTCCGCAGGCGAACGGAACGGACGGAAAACATGCCTGGGTGGAGATCGATCTAAACGGAAAGACGTATGTATGCGATCCGAATCTGGCGGGACAGTATGCGTCTGTATACGGGAAAAATACCGGCTGGATGTTCCAGTACGGCGCAAAGCACACATATAAGTATCAGAATATAGTTCGGGTAAATTAACATCGGGATCCCGGAAGAGATGCGGTTCTGCCGGCATGGCATGGAGCGTGTGATCATGGGATCCGCAGTATTTGCAAATGAGAGGACAAGGGTATGAAAAAAATGTTTGCGGCGGCCTTTTGTGCCGCGTTTCTGGCGATGAGCGCCGGAATGGTCTGCCCGGCGGAGGAACAGACGGATCAGGCTGTCACGTCCGGGGAAGAAAACGCTGTGACGGAGAAAAAGCTGATCGGGGAGAAGCAGGAAGGCGCGCTGAGAGCGCGGCTGACGAACGTGACCGGAAAGAACATCACAACCTTCGCAATTAAAGAAGAGACGGCGGAAGAATTTACGGAAAATCTGCTCGCGGAGGGAGATGTGTTCGCGGACGGAGAAGCGCGCATCTTTTACTATGTGCCGGAGAGCGCGGAAGACGGAGCGGACGGGGAAGAGACAGCCTATGTGATCCTGCTCGGCTTTGACGACGATACGGCGGCGGAGCTTCACGCGTTTTCGTTTTCGGAGATGAAAAGATCACGGATCCGTCTGAAAGAAGATACGGCCTATCTTGTCTATAAGAAAGATGGGGAAAGAACAACCACTCTGGAGGCGGAGCAGGAGATTGCCGGGGAAACGCAGACGGAGCAGCAGGATGACGGCGAAGCGGTGGAGTATGACGACGCGTACTATGACGACGGCGCCGGCTATGAAGACACATATTATGACGACAGCGCCAGCTATGAAGACACGTATTATGACGACAGTGCCAGCTATGACAACACTTACTATGACAGCGGCTCCAGCTACAGCGGCGGGAGCTCTTCCGGCGGTTCTTCCGGTTCCGGCGGAGGCGGCAGTACGGCGGCGCAGAACTGTCTGCAGGGCGGCCTGATGAACTGACCGGGTTACAGTTCACACGCCATTGCAGTGAGGAAGTGAACAGTAACAGAATATGGTTACAGTGAGGATGCTGCGGGGGCGGCCGTTTGGATTTTCAGAATAACGAACGGACTGTTCCGGGGCATCCTCGTTTGTTTTGTCGCCTCCTGCCCGATTATGAGCAGGCCATAATATTTACGGAGGAAAAAATGTCGCTGATATCCAATCTGTTTGTGCTGTTTGTGGCGGCCGCCGTGATTTTGTATTATCTGGCGCCGAAAAAATACCGGTGGATCTGTCTGCTGGTCTTCAGTTATCTTTACTACCTCTCCGGCAGCGCGCGGTATCTGATCTTTCTTCTGTTCTCCACGGCGGTCACGTATCTGTGCGCGCTGCAGATTGACCGGATGCAGCAGAAAGGGAGCGCGCCGAAGCAGATCAAGCGCATGGCGGCGCTTGGGCTTATAGGAAATCTGGGAATGCTTGGCGTGGTGAAGTACACAAATTTCTTTGTGGACAATCTGAACCTGCTGTTTCACTGGAACATCAGGGGGCTGGAGGTACTGCTGCCGCTCGGCATTTCCTTTTATACGTTTCAGTCGTCGGGGTATCTGCTGGATGTGTACTGGAAGCGGGTCCGCGCGCAGAGGAATCCGTTCCGCTACGCGCTGTTTGTGTCGTTTTTCCCGCAGCTTCTGCAGGGGCCGATCGGAAATTATAAAAGGCTGGCCGGACAGCTGTACGAGGGGCACGCTTTCGCGTGGGAAAATATTTCCCGGGGACTGCGGCGGATTATCCTGGGCTACTGCAAAAAGATGATCATTGCCGACTGGGCGGGCGTGTTTGCGGACGCGATCTGGGGCGATCTGGACCGTTACGGCGGGGTCGCGCTGTTCGCCCTGCTTTTTTACGGCATTCAGCTTTACGGGGATTTTTCGGGCGCGATGGACGTGGTGATCGGCATCGGCAATCTGTTCGGAGTCTCCATGGACGAAAACTTCCGCAGACCGTATCTTGCTAAATCGATGGCGGAATTCTGGGAGCGGTGGCACATCACTCTGGGCGAGTGGATGAAGAATTACGTGTTTTATCCGCTCTCCCTGTCAAAGTGGATGCTCCGTTTTTCCAGATGGTCGAAAAAGGTGTTCGGCAGGAAAACGGGGCGCGTGGTGCCGATCGCGCTGGCGGATCTGATCGTATTCTTCTTTGTAGGAATCTGGCATGGCGCGAGCTGGAAATATGTGGTGTACGGCCTGATGAACGGCGGGATCATTGCCTTCAGCGAGCTGATGGCCGGACATTACAGAAGCTGGAAGAAGGCGCTGCATATCAGTGGGAAGGAGCGCTGGTACCAGGCTTTCGCGATCGTGCGCACCTTTATCCTGGTGAACCTGCGTTGGTTTTTTGACCGTTCGGACAGTCTCGGGCAGGGGCTTTACATGGTGAAGCAGGCGTTTACCCACTTCGCTCCGGCTCAGCTTCTGGACATTCCCGCGGGAAGCGGCGGAACGGCGTTTGTGCCGCAGGCGCTTCTGATCATTGCGGCGGGCTGCGTCATCATGGTGGCGGCAGGCTGCGTGCAGGAGTGGGGAGGCAGGATACGGGAAAAGCTGTCCGATCCTCCGCTTCCGGTAACCGCAGGCATTTATCTTTTGCTGCTCGTCTGTATCGGCCTGTTCGGATCGACGGCAGCACCGAGAGGTTTTATCTATGCGCAATTTTAAGAAAACACTGTGCGCCCTTCTGATCGCGGCGGCGGCCGCGGGGACGTTCGCGGGGCTTGATTTTCTTTTGTATCCCTGTACCTTTATCCGCAATGACCTGCACGCGGTGTGCGTGGAAACGTTTGACGACATCTACGTGGGAACCTCCCACGGAAAACTCAACATCGATCCGGAGGCCGCGCAGGAGGTGACCGGCCGGAAGGGGCATAATCTGTGCGTCGGCGGAGAGTACAGCGTGGACGCGTATTATATGATTAAGCTGCTGATCGAGCTCGGGAGAAAGCCGTCGCGCGTGATCTACGAGATAGCCCCCGCCTATTTTACGCTGGAGAAGGAAGAGGGAAACAACTATCTGCTGTTCTACCATGAGTTTCCGTTCTCGCGCGCGAAGCTGGAATATTTCCGGGACGCGGTGGCGAAGTGCAATTTCCGCACAATGCTGTTTCCGTGGTACGAGTACGGCCTTTCCTACGAACTCTCCAGCATGGGCACGACGGTGCGCAAGAAAATGCAGAAGGATTACGGGATCGAGGATTTCCGCACGGACACGCAGGAATATCACGAGAGCGGTTTTGTGGCGCGGTATCCGGTGGACAGCAGCACCTTCAGCTTCGACGGAATCCGTCCGTTTGACCGCAGGGAGATCCGGCAGGAGCATATGGAATATCTGGAAAAGCTGATCGACCTGTGCCGCGCGCAGGATATCGCGTTTGCGGCGGTGATCACGCCGGTTCCGGCGGATACCCTGCGGAGGTTTTCGGCGGGATATGAGGACGCGGACGATTACTTTGGAACGTTCTTTAAAAAGAAGGATGTCGTCTGCATTAATTTCAACAATCGGGAGTATTATAAGTATGCCTCGCACAGAACGGAGAGCTACACGGATCTGGACGGCCATATGAATGAGGACGCCGCGCGGGAATTTACGAAGAATTTCATGCGCATCCTTGAACAGCGGCAGGAGGCGGAAGAGGGAAAGTAAGATGAAAAGTATTCTGGAATACCTGGAGCAGTCAGCTGACCGGTTCCCGGACCGGACCGCGTTTGCGGACGAGACGGAACAGTGCACGTTTGCCGAACTGCGCGCGTGCGCAAAAAGGGCGGGCAGCGCTCTTGCCGGGCGCGGCTGCCTGAAAAAGCCGGTTCCGGTGCTGATGGAAAAGAGCGTGCGCACGATCAAGATCCTGATGGGCATCGTGTACGCGGGCGGATTTTATGTGGTGCTGGATCCCGCGCAGCCGGCGCTCCGCCTTGGTCAGATCCTTTCGGCACTGGAAGCGGATCTGATCGTCACGGATGAGGCAGGCAGGGCGTATCTGCAGAAAGAGATTCCGCAGGCGCCGGAGGCGCTGGATTCCTGCGCGCTGCTTCAGGCCGAAACGGATGAGGCCCTGCTTGAAAAAGTGCGGGCGCAGCGGCAGGACATCTGGCCGTTGTACGTTATGTTCACCTCGGGCTCCACGGGCGTGCCGAAGGGCGTGGTGGTGAGTCACCGCAGCGTCATCGACTTTATCGGGGAGTTTACGGAAAAGTTCGGAATCACCGATCAGGATGTGATCGGCAATCAGGCGCCGTGGGATTTTGACGTGTCGGTGAAAGATATCTACGCGGGTCTGAAGACAGGGGCGACGGTGCAGATCATACCGCGGCAGTATTTTTCGTTTCCGATGATGCTGCTTGATTTCCTGGATGAGAGAGGCGTTACCAGCCTCACCTGGGCGGTGTCCGCCCTGTGCATCGTCTCTGCCATGAACGGTTTCTCCTACAAGGTGCCGGGCAGGATCCGCCGCGTGATGTTTTCCGGCGAGACGATGCCGGTGCGCCATCTGAATTACTGGCGGAAGTTTATCCCGGACGCCATGTATGTGAATCTGTATGGCCCGACGGAAATCACCTGCAACTGCACGTTCTATGTGCTGGACCGCGAATTTGAGGCGGGCGAAGCGATCCCCATCGGCTGGGCTTTCGCGAACGAGCACGTTTTTCTGCTGGATGAGAATGACCGGGAGGTGACAGAACCCGGCGTGGAAGGCGAGATCTGTGTTTCCGGCACGGCGCTGGCCCTCGGATATTACAACAACGCTGAGCAGACGCGGCGGTCGTTTGTGCAGAATCCTTTAAATCACAGCTACCAGGAACTGATCTACCGGACCGGCGATATGGGGATCTACGATAAGAGCGGAGCGCTTTATTTTGCCTCCCGCAGGGACTTTCAGATCAAGCATATGGGGCACAGGATCGAGCTGGGCGAGATCGAGGCGGCGCTGGATAAGATCGGGGCCGTCGTGCGGAGCTGCTGCGTGTTTGACGCGGAGAGGAATAAGATCGTCTGCTTTTATCAGGGCGATGTGGAGCGCCGCGCGCTTGGACGCGCGCTCGGCAGCTGCCTGCCTGATTATATGATTCCGAATGTGTTCCGCCAGGTGGAGGAAATGCCGCTCACCAAAAACGGAAAGATTGACAGGAAGCGGCTTTTGGGTTTATATACAGAAGGAAACGGCCGCCGCGGTGCGCGTGCGGAGCGTCCCGCAAAGTGATTTCGTACATGGAGAAATGTGACTGCCGGCCGCGGAGGCCGGAAAAAGAAGAAGGAGGATGCGAAAATGGATGAACTGATGGAAATTTTGGAGGAGATCTGCCCGGATGTGGATTTCGGGGAGGAGACGTCGCTGGCGGATGACAAGATTCTGTCGTCGTTTGATATTCTGTCGATCATCAGCGAGATCAGCGATGCGTTTGACATCACGCTGACCCCGGCGGAGATCATCCCTGAGAATTTTAATTCCGCGGACGCCATATGGGATATGATCTGCCGGCTCCGGAACTGATTTCCCGAAGCAAAGAGCGGCGGGTTCGGGGCGATGACTTCCGTGCGGGAAAGACCGCCGCTTTGCAGATCTGTCTTTTGTCTTTGCATGAGGGAGAGGACTTTCACAGCAGAATTCTGTTCTTTGACTTGCACGCCGGATTTTCCGGCGTGTTTTTCGTCACAGAAAAGTTCACTCTGTGACACAAAAAGCCTCCGGCCAGGTGCGCACGAGCGCGTGCACGGAAACCATCTGCTGACGCAGCCTTTAAACTGTTTTTAAAAAATACCTGTATACCTATTGACATAGTAGGTAAAAGGTGATATCATCCATTTCCATAAAGAGAAAGGAGAACGGCCATGGCAAATTATTATAAAGGGACGTTGGGGCTGATCGGCGGCACGCCGCTGGTGGAGATTGTAAATATTGAGAAGGAGCTTGGTCTGGAGGCGACGGTTCTGGTGAAGCTGGAGTATTTTAATCCGGCGGGCAGCGTGAAGGACAGAGTCGCGAAGGCAATGATTGATGATGCGGAAAACAGAGGACTGCTCAAGGAGGGTTCCGTGATCATTGAGCCGACCTCCGGGAATACGGGAATCGGCCTGGCTTCCATCGCGGCGGCAAAGGGCTACCGGATCATCCTCACGATGCCGGAGACCATGAGCGTGGAGCGGAGAAATATTCTGAAAGCGTACGGGGCGGAGATCGTGCTGACGGACGGAACGAAAGGGATGAAGGGCGCCATCGAGAAAGCGGATGAGCTGGCGAAAGAGATCCCGGGAAGCTTTATTCCGGGGCAGTTTGTGAATCCGGCGAACCCGGCAATTCATAAAGCGACGACAGGTCCGGAGATCTGGGAGGATACGGACGGGAAGGTCGATATCTTTATCGCCGGCGTCGGAACCGGCGGTACGGTAACCGGAGCCGGGGAATATCTGAAGGAGAAGAACCCCGCCGTGCGTGTGGTCGCGCTGGAGCCGGCGACCTCCGCCGTTCTGTCCGGGGAGAAAGCGGGAGCGCACAAGATTCAGGGGATTGGAGCCGGATTTGTACCGGAAGTCCTGAACACGGCGGTTTACGATGAGATATACAAGGCGGAGAGCGAGGACGCTTTCGCGGCGGCGAAGCTGCTGGCCCGGAAGGAAGGAATCCTGGTAGGAATTTCCTCCGGAGCGGCGCTGCACGCGGCGATCGAGTTCGCAAAACGCCCGGAAAATAAGGGCAAGGTGATCGTGGCTCTGCTGCCAGACAGCGGAGACAGGTATTATTCAACACCGCTGTTCACAGCATAAGTCTGACGGGCCGGATTTTTGAACCGCTGCGAGACTGCGGCACCGGATGGTTACGGCCTTATGCGGATGACAGGAGACAGGCTCAGGCTTCGCCCGGAGAGCGGACGGTCGGTTCCCAGACGGACCGGCTCTGCCTGAGACGGCGGCAGATACGGAGAATCAGATAAAACAGGAGGAAATAAGCATGACAGATATCAGGGATTCTAAAAACTGGGGATTTGAGACAAGGCAGCTGCATATAGGGCAGGAGAAAGCGGATCCGGTCACCGACGCGAGGGCGGTTCCGATCTACGCGACGACTTCTTATGTATTTCATAACTCACAGCACGCAGCGGATCGTTTCGGACTGAGAGACGCGGGAAATATCTACGGAAGGCTGACGAACCCGACGCAGGATATCTTTGAACAGCGCATCGCGTCCCTTGAGGGCGGTTCGGCGGCGCTCGCCGTGGCGTCCGGAGCGGCGGCGATCAGCTATACATTCCAGGCTCTGGCGAAGGCGGGGGAGCATATTGTGGCGTCCAAGACAATCTATGGCGGGACGTACAATCTTCTGGCCCACACGCTTCCGCTGACGGCGGGAGTCACCACGACTTTTGTGGATCCGGAGGAGGAGGGTTCCTTTGAGGCGGCGATTCAGGAGAATACGAAGGCGATCTTTGTAGAGACGCTGGGGAACCCGAATTCCAACCTGATCGATCTGGAAGAGCTTTCAAAAACCGCGCATAAGCATCATATTCCGCTGGTTGTGGACTCCACGTTTGCGACTCCGTATCTGATCCGCCCGATCGAGTACGGCGCGGACATCGTGGTTCATTCCGCGACGAAGTTTATCGGCGGCCACGGAACGGCTATCGGCGGCGTCATCGTGGACGGAGGAAGCTTTGACTGGAAGGCTGCCGGAAGATATCCGTGGATCTCGGAGCCGAATCCGAGCTATCACGGCGTATCGTTCGCCGAGGCGGCCGGGACGGCGGCTTTCGTGACTTATATCCGCGCCGTCCTTCTGCGCGATACGGGAGCGACGCTGTCGCCGTTCCACGCGTTCCTTTTCCTGCAGGGTCTGGAGACGCTGTCGCTTCGTGTGGAACGTCATGTGAGCAACGCGCTGAAGATCGTGGAATATCTCGCGAAGCATCCGCAGGTGGAAGCGGTGCACCATCCGTCTCTGGAAAGCGAGCCGAGCCATGAGCTGTACAAGAAATATCTGCCGAACGGAGGCGGCTCGATCTTTACGTTTGAGATCAAAGGGGACGCGAAGACGGCGCAGAAATTTATTGACAATCTCGCGATCTTCTCCCTGCTCGCCAATGTGGCGGACGTAAAGTCGCTGGTGATTCATCCGGCGACCACGACGCACAGCCAGTGCACGGAGGAAGAACTTCTGGATCAGGGAATCAGGCCGAACACGATACGGCTGTCGATCGGTATCGAGAAGGCGGAAGATCTGATCGCGGCTCTGGACGCCGCGTTCGAGGCAGTAAAACAGGCGTGATCCATTTGTCCGTGTGCCGCGGCCAAAGGCAGCCGCACGGACGCGCGGACAGAAACGAATTGTATATATCCCGATGAATATAAAAAGGACCGGTTTGTTTTCCAGACGGAAAAGGAAGCCGGTCCTTCTGTTTATGGGCAGGCCCAGGCAGGGAAAACAACTGCTGACGCAGCACCTGGGCATTATCCTTCGTATCCGATCATCAGGCCGCCGCGCTCTGCGTAGAAGCTGCACAGCGCGCCGCAGGGAATGATCCGGATATCGGCATCCGGATAACTGCGCCGGATCAGATCGGAGAGCGCCTTGGCGATCCCGGGATTGAAGCAGTGCGCCAGCCGGACTTTTCCGCCGTGGTAGCCGTGGTTTAACATTTCCTTCCAGGTTTTGCTCACCGTCGAGGACTCGCCCCGGCATTTGTGAAGCTGCTGCAGCGTGCCCTCGTCGCTGGCTTTCCCGACGATCCGGATTCCCAGCACGCCGGCGATCTTCGCGACGGCCGGGCTGACGCGGCCGTTTCTTGCCAGATTGTTCAGATGCTCCAGGCAGAACAGAAGGTGGCTGTGCCTGCAGTATTCCTCGACGGAAGCGCATATTTCTTCAAACGGCAGTCCGGCCTGCACCGTCTCCGCCATCTTTTCTACAATCAGTTCCAGTTCCGGACCGGCGGATAAGGAGTCCACGATCAGCACTTTTGCGTCGGGATGTTCGGCCAGATACGCTTCCTTCGCCTGCAGAGCGGCCGCACAGCTGCCGGAGAGATTGCTGGTGATGGCGACGCCCAGTATCACGTCGGCGTCCCCGAAAGCGTCCAGCCAGTCCTGGATATTGGGGCAGGAGGTGCCGGAACGGCCTTTGTATTTCTGCAGATAGTCCACCATTTCTTCGATATCGGTCTCTTCCGTGTCGGTGTATTCCCGCTCGGGGGTTACGATCTTCAGCGGAACGCTGGCAAAATTAATCCCTTCTTTTCTGTAAATATTGGCAGATGAATCCGCCACGATCTTGTATTTCATATCCGGACCTCGCTTTTAAGATAGTATAACATAGTTTTTAAAACCACTTTATGCGATTCATTATACTGCCTTCTCCGGACGGTGTCAAGAATGAATGTGGGGCCGCGGGCGGGAATAAAAAGGTTTTGTTATGTCCGGATATGCCGGATCCGGTCGGCGTATCCGCGGAACCTCCACAGGAACACGATCATGCGGAAGATCCAGTCGATAAACATCGCGTACCAGGTGTACAGGATGCTGAAGTGCAGATATCCGACGAACAGATAGGCCAGCGACACGCGGAAGACCCACATGGAAAAGATCGCGATAAAGGTGGTGAACTTCACGTCGTTCGCGGCCCGCAGCGCGTACGGAAGCAGGAACGCGAGCGGCCAGATGATCATGGCGATACAGTGCGAGAGAACCAGATCCCCCGCGATCCGGGCCGATTCGCCGGAAAGGTTGTAAGTTGTTTTGCCTCGTTGACGAAACGGTGTTTTGTTTATATAATTGTGTCAGAACACAAAGAACAGAGGCATACGGTCTCATGTCCGCATGGAACCGCAGAGCCTTTGGCGTGAAAAAAGACAGACGGGGGATTGGGGTATGTATGAGATTCAGTTTATCAGAGAAGGTGTAACGGCGAAGGCGGAGGCGGGCGAGAGCCTTCTGGAGGTAATGCGCCGCGCGGGCCTGACTCCTGACGCGCCGTGCGGGGGAAACGGGCGCTGCGGGAAATGCGCGGTAAAACTGTGCGGCGGAAAGGATACAGTCGTAAAATCGTGCGTCTTTTCCGTATGCGAGGATCTTATCGTGGATACGATGGGGGCGGATGCTTCCGCAAACATCCTGACAAAAGGCGTTTCGCACGATATGCTGTTTGATCCGGCGCTCCGCCAGATCCGGCTTGAAGTTCCCCCCTGTCCGGCCGGGGAAAGCACGGCGGACTGGAAAAGGTTCGCGGACAGTCTTCGCGGGGCTGTGGAAAAAGGAGAGGACGGCAAGGCGGCTGCCCGCCGGCTGTCTGCCGCGATGCCGGCCAGCCCGGAGATCGCGTCGAAACTCGGACCGATCCTGAAAGAGACGAAAGGAGTCGTCTGGGCGGTCGTCTTTGAGGACGCGGAGGCGGACGTCCGCACGCTTACGGTGCTTGATGTGTCGGCAGAACGGCAGCCCTTTTACATGGCGGCTTTTGATATCGGAACGACGACGGTCGTGGGATATCTGCTGCGGGGAGAGGACGGCAGCGAGGCGGCGGTCGCGAGCCGCATGAATCCGCAGGTACAGTACGGGGCCGACGTGATCAACCGGGCGAATTACAGTCTGGAACATGGAATGGAAGAACTGTCCGGATGTATCCGGGCGGCGGTCAATGAGATGCTTTCGGAGATGGCGGAGTCCGCGGGCGCCGTGCCGGAGCAGATTTATCTCGTATCGGTCGCGGGGAATACCTGCATGCATCATCTGTTTCTCGGGATCTGTGTCGATTCTCTTGTGCATGCGCCGTACAATCCCGCGGTCGCGGAGCCGATGATCCTGCGGGCGTCCGATTACGGGCTGCGGATCAGTCCGCGGGGGCAGATCCTGATGCTTCCGAACATCGCGGGGTTCGTGGGCGCCGATACGGTGGCGTGCCTCGTCTCTTCCGGTCTCGCGGACCAGAAGGAATGGACGTTGCTGATCGATATCGGAACGAACGGGGAGGTTGTGCTGGGCCGCGAACACCAGATGATCGCCTGCTCGACGGCGGCCGGACCGGCGTTTGAGGGCAGCAGGATTTCGCGGGGGATGCGCGGCGCTCCCGGAGCCGTGAACACCGTAAAGTGGGAGAACGGAGCGTGGAGCTGTACGACGATCGGGGATCAGAAGGCGCGCGGCATCTGCGGCTCGGGACTGCTGGATCTGGCGGCGGAGCTCTGGCGCACCGGGCAGATCAGCGAGACCGGCGAACTGCAGAACGGACGGCAGATCGTCCTTGTTCCCGCGTCCGGGACGGAGGACGGCAAAGATCTGGCGCTGATCCCGCAGGATATCGGCGAGCTTCAGCTTGCGAAGGCGGCGATCGCGGCCGGCGTGCGCCTGCTGGCGGAGAAGATGAACGTGCCGCTGGATGAGATCAGACAGGTCTGGCTTGCCGGGGCGTTCGGGAGTTTTCTGTCCCCGGAGAGCGCCTGCAGGATCGGGCTGATTCCGCCCGAGCTGCGCGGACGGATATCCGCGATCGGAAACGCGGCCGGCGAGGGGGCGAAGGATGTCCTGCGCAGCCGTGCCATGTGGAAGCGGTCGGCGGCGCTCGCGGCTGAGACGGAATTTCTGGAGCTCGCGGGACTTCCGGAATTTCAGGACCGCTTTGTGGACGAGCTGGAGTTTCCGGAGCTTGAAGAAGACCGGACAGAGTAAGGGATCGGGAAAAGATCGGGAAAGGAGAGACAGCGCGGTATGCTTGATTATCAGGAACTGGAACGCATTGGAAAAGAATGCGGTTTTACGCACATTGCTCCGCTTGACGCGGCCACGATCCGCGTGCTTCCGGAAGTGCGGGAGATGTGCGAGAAAAATACCTGCCATATGTACGGAAAACGGTGGAGCTGCCCGCCGGGGGCCGGAACGCTGGAGGAATGCGAGGCGCGTGTGCGCCGGTATACTTCCGGTATTCTCGTGCAGACAGTGGGAGAGCTTGAGGACGAACTGGACGGAGAAGCCATGATGGAGACGGAAGCGCTCCACAAGGAGAATTTTCAGCGGATGCGGGAAGTTCTTCACAAGCAGTTTCCGGGGATGCTCTCGATCGGGAGCGGCTGCTGTACCCGGTGCAGAGAGTGTGCGTATCCGGACGCTCCCTGCAGATTTCCGGATGATATGTTCGCGTCGATGGAGGCTTACGGAATGCTGGTGACGGAGGTCTGTACCGCAAACGGGATGAGTTATTATCACGGTCCGTGTACGATCGCGTATACGGCCTGTTTCCTGCTGGAATAAGAGGTATGACAGGGGTTAAAGCAAAAGAGAAAAAAGATGCAAGAGGTGAGGAAATGCCTGTATTGGAGGAACTCCGGTATTCCATTGAAAACGGCCGGATAAAAGACACGGAAGCTTTGATCCGCCGGGCGCTGGAGGAGAAGATGGATCCGCAGGAGATTCTTTCAGCGGGAATGATCCCCGCCATGCGCAGCGCGGGGAATGATTTTCGGAACGGGGAAGCGGATATTCCGCGGATCCTGTCCGCGGCCCGCGGGATGCAGAAAGGGCTGAATATCCTGGAACCGTATATGCGCAGAGAAAATCTTCCCTGCATCGGAACGGCGATCCTGGGGACCGTGGAGGGGGATCTCCATGACGTGGGGAAAAATATGGTCGCGATCATGTTCCGCTGCGCGGGTTTTCGCGTCATCGATCTCGGGGTGGATATCTCGGAGAAGCAGTTCCAGAAAGCGGTCCGGGAGAACCCGGAGGCATCGGTTGTGTGCATTTCCTCACTTCTGACCACATCGGCTCCGGAGATGCGCGGTATTGTAAAGGCGCTGCGGAAAATGGACAAAGAGAGAAGGCTGAAGATCATGGTCGGCGGCGGCTGCATCACGCAGAAGTTCGCGGATGAGATCGGCGCGGACGCCTATACGGAGAACGCGGTGGACGCCGCGGAGGTGGCGAAAAAGTTCGTGATGGAAAAACGGAGGGATTCAGGTGAAGCTGACGGACCGGGTTCTGCTGGCGTATCTGCAGGAACGTTTTGAGGTGGAGAGGACAGAGCGTATCGGAAGCTCGGGCCTGGTGCAGGGGCCTCTTTTATATGAACCGGAAAAACGTCCGGAGAAAGGCTGGGTCTATCTGACCGGCGGTTCCGATACGTTTCCTGAGGACAGGGAACTGCCGGAACAGACGCTTTTTATTTTCTGCGGCGGCAGGCAGGAGAGACTCCCCCTGCGCGGCGCCGTGATCGTACTGGAAGAAAAGGAGAATCTTTTCGAAGTTTTAAACGCGCTGGTGCGCGCGTTCCGGTTTTACGGGGAATGGGAGCGGAAGCTGATCGAACTCCGCTCCGGCGCGGGAACCGCGGAGGATATGCTGGAGGCCTCGTATCCGGTGCTGGGAAATCCGCTGGTTCTTTTTCTCGGACATGATCTGACAATCGAAGCGCAGGCCGGCACGGATCTCATGGCCGAACGGTATCCGTTTCTGGAATCGGAGCGGGAACATATGGAGTATGTCAACGCGATCTTTCAGGACGCGCAGTATGAAGAAAAGCGCCAGAGCGCCGGATGCTACTGGGGGCCGGATTATATTACGGGCTTCCGCTCACTGAACTGGAATATCAGAAAGGGCGGAGAGATGACGCACTGCCTCTGCCTTGTGGAATACAGGAAGCAGCTGACGTACGCCGACGGGGACCTTCTGGAGATCCTCGGGGAAAATATCAGGTATGTACTGCAGAACAAAGAAGGGCGCGGGGGACGGCGCGACGAGAATCTCCACAAGATCCTCCGGAAGATCCTCTCCGACAGGACGCTGGATTATATGGAGGCCAGCAGCTATCTCACCTCGATGGGCTGGCAGAGGGAGCACCAGTATCTCTGTCTGGTCTATCAGATGACGTACCTTGACCGGCGGAATCTTCCGACAAATTCCATCTGCAATTTTATGGAAGAAAAGTACGGGGGATGCAGCAGCTTTACGTATGAGGGGGACATCGTCAATTTTCTGAATCTGACAGTGACGGGACTGCCGCTTGATGAGATTACTTCGCAGCTCAAGCCGTTTATCCGCGACAGCTATTTAAAAGCCGGCTACAGCCGCGTCATGGAGGGGCATGCGGGGCTGCGGCGCCAGTATGTGCAGTCCTGTCTGGCGCTCGACGTCGGAAGCCGCCGGAATCCGTATCTGTGGATTCACCATTTCAATCAGATCACGATGACTTATATTCTGGAACAGATCACAAGAAAGCTTCCGGGCTCCATGCTCTGCCATGAGAAGCTGCTTGTGCTGCGGAAGATGGATCAGGAGCACGGGACGGAATATATGAAGACGCTCCGGACGTATCTCGATCAGCAGCAGAACGCGGTCAGGACGGCCAAGGAGCTGTATATTCACCGGAGTACTTTTCTATACCGGCTTGAGAAAATTAAAGAGATCCTTGAGTCGGATCTTGACGACACGGAAGAACTGCTGTACCTGAATTTATCGTTCCGTCTGCTGGAACGGGAAAAATTATGAAAAGGCCTGGAAGGGCCTTTTTTTCCGGCGACCGCGCAGGATGATAAAAAATTGCGGGAACCGGGAAAATATTAAGAAAATGTTTAAGACCTGCCGGGGAAATTCCCCTATACTTATAGAGATATTTCAATGAGAACGCAGGGATTTTCCCGCTCTGAGCGTGAAGCCGGACCGTGCGTCCGGGTAAGAGGCGGCCGCGCCCTGGAATTATGGTGCGGACCAGAGCGGGCCTGTCGGAGCCCAGGGAGCAGAACCATGAGAAAGAGAGAAGGAATTGTGCCCCGCGGCATGAGGCTGCCGCTGATTTTGACGCTTGTCTGTAATTTTCTTGTTTATAACGGCTCCAGGCTGTTTACCGCGGGCAGGGTTCATTACAATCTTTCCGTCCGGCCGGATGCGGGGATTCCGTTTGTGCCGTGGACCGTCGCCATATATCTGGGCTGCTATCTGTTCTGGATCGTGAATTATGTGCTTGGCTGCCGGCAGGAAACAGAGGAGGCGTTTTGCTTCCTTGGCGCGGATCTCTTTGCGAAGCTGGTCTGTCTGGTCTGCTTTCTCGCTGTCCCCACGACCGTCCTGCGTCCCGCGGTGGAGGGAAGTACGATCTGGCATAGACTCATGCGTCTGGTGTACCGGCTGGACGCCGCGGATAATCTGTTCCCGTCGATCCACTGCCTGACAAGCTGGCTCTGTTTTATTGCAGTCCGGAAGAACGCGGCCGTTCCAGGCTGGTACAAATGCTTCTCACTGGTGTTTGCCCTGATGGTGTGCGTATCGACACTCACGACAAAGCAGCATGTACTGATTGACGTTCTCAGCGGAACGGCGCTTGCGGAGGCGGGTTATTTCTTTGTAAAAAGAAGCGGCTTCGCGAAAACGTATGAGAGAATAATGTCCCGCGCCGTGCGGGATGAGAGAAGAAATCTGATGCATGAAACCAGGAATAAATATAGAAACAGGAGGATGATGACAGGATTAGACACTAAAAAAATCAGAATATGGACCGCGGCGGGGATTGTTCTGGCCGCCGCAATTGTGATAAGATTATGTGTAAATCAAAAATTCGATTCGGTTGAAGCGCTGCAGGATTATATGAAGGGATTCGGTGTGTTCGCGCCGCTTGCGCTGACTCTGTTTCAGATCATTCAGGTGGTCGTCCCGGTGCTGCCGGGTTTGTTTGGCTGTGCGGCAGGTGCGCTCATGTTCGGCTGGTGGGGCGGCTTTCTGTGCAGCTACATCGGAATCAGCGCGGGTTCTCTTATCGCCTACTGCCTGGGACGAAAATACGGGACGGATATTATACTTACCATGTTTTCGCGAAAACAGTATGAGAAATGGAGCAGAAAGATCAAAAAAAGCAGGTCGTATGACGTCCTGCTGTTTGTGTCAACGCTGCTGCCGCTGTTCCCGGATGATTTTTTATGTTATTTTTCAGGGCTTATAGAGATGAAAGGCAGGAAATTTGTCTGGATCATACTGTTGGGGAAGCCCTGGTGCATCCTGGCATACTGCGCCGCGTTCGGATTAATAAAATAAGAAAAGGGAGACAGTTATGAACAGAAAACCTCTTGGATATTATGATTATACGGTTATACTGACCTACTGCGGAATGGTCAGCGCTTTCGCCGGCATACTCCGTGCGGTCGCGCAGGATTACAGAGGCGCCGTCCTCTTCCTGATACTTGCGGGAGTCTGCGATATGTTCGACGGCGCGGTTGCCTCCACGAAAGAGCGGGACGACAGGGAGAAACGTTTCGGGATACAGATCGACTCCCTGAGCGACCTGATCAGCTTCGGCGTTCTTCCCGGAATCTTTGTCTGTATCATTTCAGGCGGGACCATTCCGGTTGAGATCGTCGCCGGACTGTATGTTCTCTGCGCTTTGATACGTCTGGCATATTTCAATGTGCTGGAGGAGGACAGACAGAAGGAGACGACCGAAAAGAGGAAGAGTTATCTGGGACTTCCGGTGACGACGATCGCCGTCATGCTGCCGCTTGTCTACGCGCTTCATGCGTATGGGGTCTGCAGGAGCATGCTCTGGTTCCCGATGCTTCTGCTGGTCATGGGGACGGGATTTCTTCTGCCGGTCAGGATCAGAAAACCGGACATGGCCGGGAGACTGTGCGTGGTCGTGCTGGCGCTTCTGCGCCACGGGGACTGACGCGGAGGTTCTGTGATGAAAGATTCGCTGACGCTTCGTTTTTTGTACCGGACGATACCGGGAAGGATGCTTCTGAAGCTGCTGGTTCGCCCGGAAATTTCCAGGCTGGCCGGGATGGTTCTTGATTCCGGGATCTCGCGGCGGTTTGTATCTTATTACATACGCAGAAATAAGATCGATATGAACGGCGTGGAAATCCCTGCGGGGGGATTTCCGTCTTTTAATTCCTTTTTTACGAGAAAACGGACAGAAGAAGAATTCTGCCCGCAGCCGGGATGGCTGATCAGCCCGTGTGATGGATTTCTGTCATTTATCAGAATCCGGAAGAATAAAATATTTGATATCAAGCATACGAGATTTTCTTTGGAGGATCTGCTGGGTGATAAAGAACTGGCGGCGGAGTTTGAGGACGGCACGGCGCTTGTCTTCCGTCTGACCCCGGCTAACTACCACAGATACGGTTACGCCGCGTCGGGGCAGGTTCTCTGTCACAGAAAGATTGACGGTGTGCTGCACTGTGTCCGCCCGGTCGCGGCGCGGACGGTTCCTGTGTACGCGCAGAACAGCCGGGAGTATGAGGTGCTCCGGTCGGAAGAGTTTGGAAAGATTGTGCAGATGGAGATCGGGGCCTTGATGGTCGGGAAAATCACAAATCTGAGCTGCCAGAAAGCGCCAGGGATGAAACCGGGGCAGAGAAACGGTGACACGGACTTCAGAGACAAAGAATCCGGGCTGCGGGAACCGGGGCAGGAGCCGGGAAATTCCGGCCGCGTGCGCGCCGGGGACGAAAAAGGGTATTTTGAATTTGGCGGGTCGACGATCCTTCTGCTTCTTCCGAAAGGGAGCGTCAGGATCAGCAGGCGGCTGTACGAAGCGCGGGACGAGAACGGAGAAGTCCCGGTGCGAAAGGGCGGCCGGATTGCGTATCGGACGAAAGACTGACCTCTCTGCCGGTGCGAAACTGCCGGGAAACGCCCGGAAAAACGGATATTGCCTCCCGTTTTGTATATAATCCGCACAATTTTCTCACGGATCAGGCCGGACATTCTGTGAAAACTAGCTGAAAATGAATGCTTTTCTGCATAAAGTAAAAAAAGTTTTTGTATTTTGTAAAATTTTGTGATATAGTTATGCTGACTGTAAGGAACAAAGCGGCTCCTTGGAGCTGTTTTTGTTCCTTATTTACTGGCAAAAACGCTTTAGTACGATAATGTATTGCTGTAAAATTCAGCGTTTCTGTTTCGGACGGCCGCAGACGGGCAGTTCTGGCGCCCGGAATCTGCCCGAGGTTTCAGCAGAGGAAAGCGGGGTTTGCCGGCGAGAAAAAAGAGGAGGAAATTATATGATTGAATTTATCACCAATGTAAACTCGGCGATCAATAATTTCGTGTGGGGACTTCCGATGCTGGTGCTGCTGGTCGGTACGGGCATCCTGATGACATGCCTGACGAAGGTGTTCCAGCTCACGCATTTCGGCTTCTGGATGAAGCACACGTTCGGCAGCATTTTCACAGACAAACATATCACGAAGCATACGGGTCGGGATGATCACACGATTACGCAGTTCCAGTCGCTGTGTACGGCGCTGGCGGCGACGATCGGAACCGGAAACATCGTCGGCGTCGCGACGGCTCTGATCTCCGGAGGCCCGGGCGCGATCTTCTGGATGTGGATCGTGGCGTTCTTCGGTATGATGACGAACTATTCTGAGAATGTGCTCGGTATCTTCTACCGCAGGAAAAATGAGCGCGGCGAGTGGAGCGGAGGCGCGATGTACTATCTGCGCGACGGTCTTGGTTCCAAGCCGGGCTGCAAGACGATCGGCGCGGTGCTGGCGGTTCTGTTCTCCATTTTCTGTCTGCTGGCGTCGTTCGGTATCGGCAACATGAGCCAGATCAACTCCATCTCAGGCAATATGCTGTCGGCGTTCGGCATTCCGAAGATGGTGACAGGCGTTGTTCTGATGATACTCGCGGGTCTTGTGGTCATCGGCGGCATCAAGAGAATCGCGGCTGTGGCGGAGAAGCTTGTGCCGTTCATGGCGATTATCTATATCATCGGCGCGCTTGTCGTCTGTATCGTAAACATTGATCAGTTCGGCGCGGTGTTTGGCGCAATCTTCAAAGGCGCGTTCGCGCTGAAGGCTGTCGGCGGCGGTATCGTCGGTTCCGGTGTGAAGATGGCGGTTGTCTGGGGTATGAAACGAGGCGTCTTCTCGAACGAGGCAGGTCTTGGTTCCTCCGTTATGGTACATTCCAGCTCCAACGTAAAGGAGCCGGTCCGTCAGGGTATGTGGGGAATTTTCGAGGTATTTGCGGATACGATCGTAGTCTGCAGCCTGACCGCGTTCACGGTGCTTTCTTCCGGTCTTGTGGATCTTGAGACAGGCGCTGTCCTGAGCACGGCGGAAGATTCCGCTCTCGTGGGGCAGGCGTTCGCGACGGTGTTCGGCAAGATCGGCCCGATGTTCATCGCGATTGCGATCCTGCTGTTCGCGTTCTCGACTGTACTTGGCTGGAGCCATTACGGGACGAAGGCGTTTGAGTATCTGTTCGGAACGAGCGCGACGATCATTTACCGCGTGATCTTTATCGTGTTCATCGCGATCGGTGCGGTGATGCAGCTCGATCTCGCATGGAGCCTGTCGGATACGTTCAACGGGCTGATGGCGATCCCCAACCTGATCGGCGTCCTCTCACTCTCGCCGATTGTCTATAAGATCACCGCGAACTATGTCGCGCGGAAGATCAAGCATGACAGCAAGGTGAAGCCGATGCTCTCCGCGTTCCCGGAGATTCAGAAGGAAGAGGAGAAAGGTCTTGACGAGAGCGACTGATCTTTCGGACGCTTCTGAAGCCTGGACATGGAACAGCAGGCCGCAGAAGAAGATTATTATATAGAAC
Organism: uncultured Lachnospiraceae bacterium; assembly: GCA_947630005.1. Taxonomy (GTDB): domain Bacteria; phylum Bacillota; class Clostridia; order Lachnospirales; family Lachnospiraceae; genus Choladousia. The sequence continues at coordinate 16,660 of CANRGB010000007.1, read as the reverse complement.
GGATATGCCGCCGGAGAGTCGGATGAAGAGCAAAAGAAGTCTGATTCCCGGCGGTTTTTATCAGCATATAACGATATTTTTAATATTGTATTAATAATATAAGAAACGTATTGCTTATTGCGTGTTCTTTTGCTAACATCAAGATGTGCTTGAGTGTGTTTGTCAAGCGGAATCTGCTGGAAATGTCTGATATAAGTGATAGTATGGTTACTGTTCACACATGCGCTGTTCCGCGAAGCGCTGCTGCGTTTACGGAGCGCAGGAGAGTGAACAGTAATATAGTATGATTACAGTTCGCTCCCGGCATCATGAAGCTGACGGTGCGCGTTTTCGTTAAATCAGATGACATGGGTTCGTGAACTGCAGTCCGCAGAGTGTTTATTCATGGTAACGCCCGCAGCGCGGGCACAGACGTTTACTGTTAAAACCAGGCAACACTTATAAAGGAGATCTGACTATGAACATAGGAAGAAGAATTGCAGAACGACGAAAAGCACTGCATCTCACACAGAATGAGCTTGCGGAGCGTGTGGGGGTTTCTTTTCAGGCAGTGAGCAGCTGGGAGAGAGAGACGTATGCGCCGGATATCGACAAGCTGACCAGTATTGCGGAGGCGCTTGACACATCCGTGGCGTTTCTTCTGGAAGAACAGACTGTGGAGATGGGAGCCTGGAAGCTGAAAGAGCGCATGTTTTCGGAGAAGAACATGTACACATTTGTCCGGTCCGCCGCGGTTGCGAAAAATCTGAACCAGACAATGCTTGCGCTCCCTTTGATGAAGCGGTATCATGCAGGACAGATACGCAAGGGCAGAGAGCATATTCCTTATATTATTCATCCGCTGATGATGGCGTGCCACTGTCTCGCGCTGGGACTTTCGGAAGATGAGATCCTGGCGACGGTGCTGCTGCATGACGTCTGCGAGGACTGCAATGTGACGCCGGACGAGCTGCCGGTGGCGGAGCCGATCAAAAGATCCCTCGGAAAACTTACGTTTGAGGTGCTGGCCGGGGAGACGAAGGAGCAGGCGAAAGCCCGGTATTTCGCGGCGATTCCGGGGGACCGCGTCGCGACGATCGTGAAAGTGATCGACCGGTGCAATAATATATCGACGATGGCGGTCAGCTTCTCGCGGAAAAAGATCGCGGAATATATTGATGAGACGGAACAGTATGTGATGCCGCTGCTTGTGGTCATGAAAAATATGTATCCGGAATGTTACAACGCGGCATTTCTGCTGAAATACCAGATGCTCGGGATACTGGAGAGCCTGAAAAGCATGCTGGTAAAAGAATAGGCGGAGATATTTGTGAGAGAATTACTTTACAGAAGGACAGCAAAGTCCGGGAATGAAAGGTGGACATTTTATGCGGGAAATCCTGGCGGACAGTGCGGCTGACTGCGCAAGGCTTCTGCCGTTTCTGTTTTTGTCGTATCTTGCGGTGGAATATATGGAACATAAGATGAGCCGCCATACAAAACTGGTTATTTACCGCGCGGGAAAAGCGGGCCCTGTGTTCGGCGGCCTGCTCGGGGTCATTCCGCAGTGCGGTTTCGCCGCCGCCGCCGCGGGTCTGTACGCAGGCGGCATCATTACTCCCGGCACGCTGCTGGCCGTATTTTTATCGACGTCGGACGAGATGCTTCCGATCATGGTATCCGTCGGGGCCCCGGCGGGAATGATAGGAAGGATACTTGCGGTGAAGGCCGCGGTCGCCGTGTCGGCGGGGCTGCTGCTGGATCTGGCCGCGGGACGGCCGGGCCGGCACAGGAAAATGTATGAGGCGATTCCCGGCACGCGGGAAAAACGAACGGCGTCTTCCCGCATACGGGAGCGGGAGAAAAAATTTTTGCTGGCGCAGAGAGTCTCGGTACCGCATGACATTTCCCATATGTGCGAGCAGGAGAACTGCCGCTGCGAGGAAGGCGGTATCTGGAGGGGAGCGGTCAGCCATACGGCGCAGGTCGCCGCGTTTTTGTTTGTGATCACGCTGGCAGTCAGCTTTTTTATGGAGCGCGTCGGGGCAGAGGCCGTGCCGCGGGTGCTTGCGGGATTTCCGCTGCTTGAGGAGGCGCTTGCCGGCCTTGTCGGCATGATACCGAACTGCGCGTCGTCGGTTCTGGTGACGCAGCTGTATCTGCAGGGCGTGGTGAGCTCCGGGGCGCTGTTTGCCGGACTGCTCTGCGGAGCCGGCGCGGGACTTCTGGTTCTGTACCGGATGAACCGCAGGCGCAGGGAGAATCTTGCGTTCACGGGAATCCTGTATGTGACGGGCGTTGCGGCCGGACTGCTGCTTGGAAGGATTATTCCGGTAATATAAATCCCATGAAGGCAGAGGAATGGGATATTCCTGAATAATAAAAACAGAGAAGGTGAGAAAAGTGGATTATATGGTAAGAGCGACGGCGGCGGACGCGCAGATACGCGCGTTTGCCGCGACGACGCGGGAAACGGCGGAGGCCGCGCGGGCTTTTCACAATACCAGCCCGGTGGCGACGGCGGCGCTGGGCCGTCTGCTGACCGCCGGGACGATGATGGGTCCCATGATGAAGGGGGAGGACGATGTTCTGACGCTCCAGATCCGCGGAAGCGGGCCGATCGGCGGTCTGACCGTGACGGCGGACTCAAAGGGAAATGTCAAGGGTTACGCGCTCCACCCGGATGTGCTGATCCATGCGAGGCCGGACGGGAAGCTGGATGTCGGCGGAGCGCTCGGCATCGGCGTGCTCAGCGTGATCCGTGATCTCGGGCTGAAGGAGCCCTATGTCGGCCAGTGCGAGCTGAAGACGGGGGAGATCGGCGACGATCTGACCTATTATTTCGCGACCTCGGAGCAGATTCCCTCCTCGGTCGGGCTCGGCGTGCTGATGAACGGGAACAATACGGTGCGTCAGGCAGGCGGATTTATCATCCAGCTGATGCCGTTTGCGCCGGACGATGTGGTGGACCGCCTGGAAAAGAAACTGGAGAAGGTGACTTCCGTGACGGCGATGCTTGACGCCGGGATGACGCCGGAGCGGATCCTGGAGGAACTGCTCGGAGAGTTCGGCCTGGAGATCGAGGAGCGCGTGCCGGTGCGCTATCACTGCGACTGCTCAAGACAGCGTGTGGAGAGAGTGCTGCTGAGCATCGGCCGGAAGGATCTGCAGGAGATGATTGACGACGGAAAACCGATTGAGGTGAACTGTCATTTCTGTGATAAAAAATATGTGTTTGACGCCGGAGAGCTGAAAGAGCTGCTGGCGCAGGCAGCGCGAAAGAAATAAGGAGGCAGACATGTTTGATGGATTTATCAGGGCCGCGGCTCTGACACCGAAGATCAGGGTGGCTGACTGCGCGTACAACGGCGCGAAGATCTGTCAGCTGATTGACGAGGCTTACGGGAACGGCGCAAAGATTCTGGTATTCCCGGAGCTGTGCATTACGGGCTATACCTGCGGCGATCTGTTCTGGCAGGATAAGCTGCTGGCGGAGGCAAAGCACGAACTTTACCATATTATATTTCATATGAATGGAAAACAGGCGCTCGTGTTTGTCGGCCTTCCGTGGGAGAAGGACGGGAAGCTCTACAATGTGGCTGCCGTGATCTCGGAGGGAAAGCTGCTCGGCCTGGTGCCGAAGCGTCATCTTCCGAACTACAATGAGTTCTACGAGATGCGTCACTTTACGCCCGGCAGTGAGAAGGTGGACTGGGTCGAGTTTGAAGGACGGCCGGTTCCGTTCGGGATGAACCAGCTGTTCTGCTGCAAGGGGATGGACGGACTCTGCGTCGCGGCGGAGCTGTGCGAGGACCTCTGGGCGGCAAACCCGCCGAGCACGGCGCACGCGCTGGCCGGGGCGAACGTGATCGTGAACCTTTCCGCGAGCGACGAGGCGACCGGAAAGCGCCCGTACCGGGAGTCGCTGATCGCGAACCAGTCCGCGCGTCTGCTCTGCGGCTATGTCTATGCGAGCATCGGAGAGGGAGAATCGACGCAGGATCTCGTGTTCAGCGGCCACAACCTCATTGCGGAGAACGGGCACATCCTTTCAGAGTCAAAACAGTTTGCCGCGGGAGCGGTCTATGCTGATTTTGATATTAAGCGGCTGATCGCGGAGCGGCGCCGTATGACGACATTCGAGCCGCAGGGAACGCAGGATTACGAGAAGGTCCGCTTCCGCCTGGAACTGGAGGAGACGGTGCTTGACCGGACGTTTGACCCGAAGCCGTTCGTGCCGTCCGGGAAGGCGGAGCGCGAGGAGCGCTGCGAGGAGATTCTGATGATCCAGGCGCTCGGCCTGAAGAAGAGAATGGAGCACACGGGGACGAAAAGCGTAGTCGTCGGGATATCCGGCGGACTTGATTCCACGCTTGCCCTGCTTGTGATGACAAAGGCCTGCGATATGCTGGGGCTGCCGAGAGATACGATGACGGCGGTGACGATGCCGGGCTTCGGCACGACGGACCGCACCTACAACAACGCGTGCGAGCTGGCGCGCAGACTGGGCGCGGAGCTTCGCGAGGTGGATATCCGGAACGCGGTGAATCAGCATTTCGACGATATCGGGCACGACGCGTCGGAGCACGATGTGACATACGAGAACAGCCAGGCGCGCGAGCGGACGCAGGTTCTGATGGACATCGCGAACAAGAAGGGCGGCCTTGTCGTCGGTACCGGCGATATGTCGGAGCTCGCGCTCGGCTGGGCGACCTACAACGGCGATCACATGTCAATGTACGGAGTCAACTGTTCCGTGCCGAAGACGCTGGTGCGTCATCTGGTGCGTTACTACGCGGACACCTGCGGCGATGCGGCGATCAGCCAGATTCTTTACGACGTGCTGGACACGCCGGTCAGCCCGGAACTGCTGCCGCCGAAGGACGGGGAAATCTCGCAGAAGACGGAGGATCTTGTCGGACCTTACGAGCTCCATGATTTCTTCCTCTACTATATGCTGCGCTTCGGGTATGCGCCGCGCAAGATTTTCCGCGTGGCGAAAATTGCGTTTGCGGGGGTTTATGACGACGAGACGATTCTGAAGTGGCTGAAGACATTTTATCACAGATTTTTCTCACAGCAGTTCAAGCGTTCCTGCGTGCCGGACGGACCGAAGGTGGGAACCGTGGCGCTGTCTCCGCGCGGCGATCTGAGAATGCCGAGCGATGCCTGCGTCAGGGTCTGGATGACGGAACTGAACGCGATAAAAATATCATAAGATAATCCTGAATTTTGACCCTGAAGCCGCATCCCGGTCTTGTATTTGGCGGGATGCGGGAGGGATCAGATGCATGCTGTGTGAGAACGGTGCGGATGGAAAGCTGTCGCCTGTAAAGGGGACAGCAGCGCAGAGAAGACGGGGAGGGATCAGATGCAGGTATGTACGGCAGGCAGTCTTGATAAAAAGTTTATTCTTGATCTATATCTGGAGGCGTTTCCGCCCGAAGAGAGAAAACAGTTCTCGCTGATCGAGCGGAAGGCCGCGATGGGGTCGATGGAAATACTTGTGCTGAGAGAGGGGAAAAAGCGCGTCGGACTGGCGATCACGGCGTTTGAGGATGAACTTGTCCTGCTGGATTATTTCGCGATCGCGCCGGAGTACCGCGGAATGGGATACGGCACGGACGCTTTTCTGCTTTTGCGGGAACTGTACAGCGACCGGCGGTTTTTTCTTGAGATTGAGGAACCTGAGGACGGCGCACCGAATCAGGAGGACCGGCTGCGCCGGAAAAAATTCTATCTGCGAAACGGAATGGAGGAAACCGGCATCCGGATCGTTCTTTTCGGAGTGGACATGGAAATCCTGAGCGCTGCCGGAACCGTCCTTACGTTTGAGAAGTGCGAAAAGCTTTACCGGGAACTTTTGGGACCGATGTACACGGAGATGGTAAAGCTTCGGTGAATCGTTATGGCTGAAGCTCCCGCAGCCTCCGTCCCGCGCCGGATCATGCCGCGGGCGGAAGCCGGGGGCCTGTTCTGCGCTCCGTGCTCATGCGCGGAGGCCGGACGTTCTTGGAAAGGAGAGGGTGCACAGATGGCAGATTATGTGTTAAGCTGCTGTTCGACGGCGGATCTGTCAAAAGAGTGGTTTGAAAGAAGAGATATTCAGTATCTGTGTTTTCATTTTACGCTGGGCGGAAAGGATTACGTGGATGACCTCGGGGAGACCGTTTCCCCGAAAGAGCTTTACCGCAGGATGCTTGCGGGGGAGGACTCAAAGACCACGCAGTTTAACGTGTGGGAATATGAGGAGGCTTTTGAAAAAAATTTAAAAGCGGGAAAGGATGTCCTGCACGTTACGCTCTCCTCAGGGATTTCCGGCACCTACAACTCCGCGTGCGCCGCGCGGGACGAGCTGGCGGAGCGCTACCCGGACCGGAAAATCTATGTTGTGGATTCCCTTGCCGCCTCGAGCGGGTACGGTCTGCTCATGGAAACGCTCGCGGACATGCGGGACGCGGGCACGGGGATTGACGAAGTATATCAGTGGGCGGAAGAAAATAAGAAAAACCTGCATCACTGGTTCTTCTCGTCAGACCTGACCTTTTTCATCAAAGGCGGGAGGGTTTCCAAAACCGCCGGCTTTTTCGGCTCGATCATGGGAATCTGTCCGCTGCTCAACGTCGATTTCGAGGGGAAGCTGATCCCGCGTGAGAAAATCCGCTCCAAAAAGAAGGTGATCCGGCGGATCGTGGAGAAGATGGAGGAACATGCGCAGGACGGCCTTGCCTATTCCGGCAAATGTTTCCTGAGTCATTCGGAATGCCTGGAGGATGCCGAGGCGGTGGCGCAGCTTGTGGAAGAGAAGTTCCCGAACCTGGACGGCAAAGTGGAGATCTATCCGATCGGGGCCGTCATAGGAAGTCACACGGGACCCGGAACGGTCGCGCTGTTTTTCTGGGGAGACAGGCGGAATTCATAGCGAAGCGGATGAGAAAAACAGAAAAGCGAAATACAGCAAAGCGAGGGCGCAGAGACAGACTGTCTTCTGCGCCTTTTTGAGGTATTTCAGGATTTCGGAAGCACGAAGTGCGGAAAAATCCGTGGCATCATGGGGGCAAAATACCTTTTGACCCCAGCATCATAATATTTATCAAAAATCTATATTTGTATTGAAAAGAAAAACTATTAATGTTAAAATCAGAAAAAATGCGAAGGAGGAATTTTAACTATGAAGTTTTTAAAACAGCACACAAACAGCATTCTCTTATGTCTGTTTGAGATCCTGGTCGGTATTCTGCTGCTGGTCAATCCGGTGCGGTTTACTTCGGGCATCATCATAGCGTTTGGCGTGGTTCTGATCGTTCTGGCCCTGGTCTGCATAATCAATTATTTCCGTCTGGATGCCGTCGCGGGCGCCGCGAGCCAGGCGCTGGTCAAAGGACTTATCGCACTTGCCGCCGGCGCATTCTGCGCGTTCAGGACCCACTGGTTTATCGTTACGTTCCCGATTCTCACGATTCTTTACGGCGTGGCCGTCCTGATCGCCGGTTTCGTGAAAGTTCAGTGGGCGGTGGACGCGATGCGCTTAAAGACCGGAAAATGGGGCCTTCCGGCCGTCAGCGCGGTGATCTCCATCCTCTGTGCCGCGGTGATCCTCGGAAGTCCGTTTGAGTCCACGGTGGTTCTCTGGATGTTTACCGGCGCTTCGCTGATCGTGGAAGCGGTTTTTGATATTGTCGTTATGGTTTTCCTTGAGAGAAATGTGGAGAGCAGAGCAGAAGGATAAGAAGATATACCTGGCCCGCAGGATAGTTTCCGGGCAGATGCCCGGAAATCCTGAGACAAAAGCAGAGCAGTCAGCCTTCATTTATGGCGCCGCTTTTCTGTTATGGCAGGAACGCCAGTACTCTTTCAACAATAAATACCACGCAGCATGCCAGAAGAGCCACGGTGACGAGGCTCTTCTCTTTATATGCCGCGATCAGCGCGACGGCAAAGCCGGCGACGGCGGAGACGACGCTCCCGGTTGATGTGAGAATCGCGGGGAAGGTCATCGCCGCGAGGCAGGCGTAGGGCACATAGAACAGGAAGGATTTGATAAAGGGGCTTGTGATCTCCTTCCGGATCAGGGCGAGAGGGAGCATGCGGACAAGATAAGTCACGCCTGCCATGACCAGTATATAAATGTATACGTTATGACTCATTGGAATTTGCCTCCTTTTCTTCCCCCACAGGGCAGACGTACGCCGCAATGCCCGCGACGAGCAGAGTCGTGATGATGATGACGAAGCCGGACGATACTTTATTGAGAACCGGCGCATAGGCGAACAGGCTGCTGACCGCCATCGCGCCGATGACTACGCCGAGAACGGCGCGGTTCGTCTTTGACGGCGGAATGATCACGGCGAGGAACATGCCGTAGATCGCGATCCCCATCGCGCTGACCAGGAAGGCCGGCAGCAGGTTCCCGGAGATGCCGCCCGCGAGCGTCCCGAGCGACCAGCCGGGGATCGCCACGCACATGGCGCCGTAGTTGTACCAGGGGCTTAATTTTCCTTCCTGGCTGGCGCTGACCCCGAAGATCTCATCCGTCACGCCGAAAGCGACAATATAGCGGTGGATCTGCGGAATGCCTCTCACCAGTTTCTGGGAGAGCGAGAAGGACATCAGGCAGTAGCGCAGGTTGATCACAAGCTGTGTCAGCGCGATCTCCCAGTAGGAGCCGCCGGCTATGATGATATCCAGCCCCGCGAACTGTCCTGCCGAAGTCAGGTTGGTCAGCGAGATCAGCACGGCCTGCCAGGTGCTCAGCCCTCCGGAAACGGCCATCATGCCGAAAGTAAAGGCCACGGCGAAGTAGCCGAGACCGATTGGAATCCCGTCTTTCAGACCACGTCTGAAGTTTTCTCTGTTCATGAAATTTCCTCCGTATCTGTTCTCGTATCTGTAACTTTCCTGTCCGGCACAGCCCTTTGGAACAGGACCTGGGAATCCGGATCAGAATAATGTCCGCTGCCGTTTATGAAATGGTTCGGCGGGCAGAAACTGTTATTTTGGCACTGCAGGTTAAGAATTTCAATTATTCCAGCATTGCAGGTTAAGAACTTTAATTATTCTAGCATTGCAGATTGAGAACTTCAACTATAATTTTTCCGCGGAGAATCGGATCTCCCAAGAGAAGCGGATCCGCGGGGAAAATATGCTTGTAAGATCAATATGAATATGGTAGTGTTATACATGAGCATATAGATACCCTATGTGTGCAAAGGAGAAGGAGTGGGACAAATGAATGTCAAAAGGAAAACAGTTTTTTATCTGGCCGGCGCTTTTCTGCTTCCGATTGCGGCAGCAGTGGTCATCTATGCGGCGACAGGAATCTATCCGTTCGGCGGGAAAAATATCCTGGCGCTGGATATGAACAACCAATATAATTCTTATTTTGCTTATCTTAAGGAAATTCTCAAAGGACATCACAGTATCTTCTATTCTTTTTCCAAGACGCTTGGCGGGGACATGATCGGACTGACCGCATATTATCTGATGAGTCCCTTAAATATCATTCTGCTGTTTTTTTCTGACGTGAATCTTCCGGAAGCGGTTCTTGTCATCACGCTTCTGAAGCTTGGTTTATGCGGCCTGTCTTTTTACTGCTGCAGCATGCGCGGCAAAAAATGTCCGGAGGGCTGGATTTTTTCTTCCGCCTATGCCCTGATGGCAGGCAATATCGCGTATCAGACAAACCTCATGTGGCTGGACAGCATAGCGCTGCTGCCTCTGGTAATCCTGGGAATTCACTGGATCTGCGAGAGGAAAACGCCGTTTCTTTATCTGATTTCTCTGTCTCTTTCGATTTTATATAACTATTACATCGGCTATATGATCTGTCTTTTTTCCGTGCTGTATTTTCCGGCGGCAGTATTTTCCGGGACAGACAGAACCACATGCCGGGATAAAAAGATATTTTTCCGTTACTTTGCTTCCTCACTTCTGGCCGGCGGACTTTGCATGTGGCTTCTGATTCCTGTCTTTAAATCCTTTGAGGGAGGAAAAGCGAGCTTCAGCCCTGCGGCCCTGTTATCCCTGACTCAAAATTTTCACTGGACGGATTTTTTCGGTAAATTTTTTATCGGAAGCACCGATCTTCAGCAGATCATTTCCGGCCTGCCAAACGTATACTGCGGCCTTACCTGCCTGTTTTTTTCGGGAATTTTTTTCCTGTGCCGTGAAATTCCGTTTCGCAGGAAACTGGCCGCTGCCATTCTTCTGGCCGTGCTGTATCTGTCCTTCTGGCTGCAGGGGCCCAATCTTCTCTGGCATGGCCTGAATGTTCCCACCTGGTTCCCGTACCGGTACAGTTTTCTGTTCAGTTTTCTGGTGCTGCTGTGCGCCGGGGAAGGGTTTGCGGCTGCAAAACAGAAGCATGAAAAAGGCGGTATCTTTGCGGGGGTGTCCGTCCTGGCAGTTATCTGCCTTGTTATGTGCGCGGCGTACAGGAAAGATTTCAGCTTTATGACAAAAGAAAAATATATATGGAGTCTCGGAGTCGTTGTGACTGCCGCGCTGCTGTTTGTTCTTTACCGGGTAAAAAGGACGCGGTTCTTTTTACTGCTGCTTGTACCGCTGTGCCTTGCGGAACTTGGAGCAAACGGCGTATATGTGCTGAGAACCATAAATTACGTAAATCGCGGCAGCTATCGGCAGTTCGTGCGGGAAAGCGGGGCCGCCGTGCAGTATGTAAAAGAGCTTGATCCCGGATTTTACCGGCTGGAAAAAACCTTCAGCCGCAAGGAATGTGACCCTATGCTCCTGGATTACAACGGACTGTCACACTACAGCTCCACGGAGAAAACATCAGTGAAATATTTCATGGGGCAGACAGGATTCCGCAACAATGGAAACTGGAGCTACTATAACCGGGGATCCACCTATGCCATGGACAGCATTTTGGGCGTCAAATATGTGCTCTCAAAAAAGGAAGAGACAGATCTTCCCTATGAACAGGCCGGATTGTCCGGAGGAATCTGTGTGTACCGAAATCCGTACGCGCTTCCGATCGGCTTTATGGCCGACGATTCCGTGCTGTCGTGGGATGTCAACAATCCCCGCAAATTCCGGCTTCAGAATGAACTGTGGAAAGCCATATGCCCCGAACTGGACAAAGATATATTTATACCGGAGACTGTCACGCGCGTAAGAACCAGAAATCTGAAAAATTCACCGGATAACCCCAGCACGTATCAGAAAAAGAATACCGGGAAGAAGGCGTTTATCGAATATACCTTTACCGCTTCCGGCGCCAATCCCGTGTTTGCGTTTTTCGGCACGGACGACATGAAAACCGTGACGGTCAGCGTCAACGGAAAGGATCTCGGAACATATTTTAACGCGTATCAGTATGACATTATAAGACTGGGGACATTCTCGCAGGGGGAGACTGTAAAAATAAAGCTTATGCCGGAGGAAGATTCCGTAAATGTTACAGATGTATGGATCTGTTATCAGGATATGGAAGTTTTCACTGAATTTTTTGAAACCATAAACAGAGGAGGTTTTGCCGCAGAATCAGCTGCGGATACCCGCATTACCGGGACAATAGATAACAGTTCCGCGAAGGACAGGCTCCTTTTTACCATCCCCTATGATGTGGGCTGGCGCGTTTATGTGGATGGAATACGGACAAGGACGGATGTCGGCGCCGGCATTTTTCTGACCGTGCAGATTCCGCCGGGAGAACATCATGTGGAACTCCGGTATGTCGCGCCGGGACTGAAAACAGGACTTCTGCTTACGGCCGTCAGCCTGTTTCTGCTTCTATTGTGGATCGCGGTCCGGTATAAAAGACGGCGCTGTTCGTCTGGCGCCGGTTCTGAGCGCCGGTGACGCTCACTTATAGGGAACGACAAAACGATTTTCGTCTTGCTCGTTCCCTGCGCCGAATTTGCGCCGCTCAAGCGGCATTTTTCCGCTTCAAATTCGTGCGCATCTCCCGGAGGGTTTATAGCCAACGGCAAATATTTTTGTCGTTTGCTATAGAACGGATTGGAATAGGAACGGTGTTATAAAATTAAAACATTAAACGTTGACACTGCTCATTTTTATGATAAAATAGCAATACACGGAAATGGAGGGATGATCATGAATGAAATGTTGGGCAGCCGGATCAGGGCACTGAGAAACGCAAAAAATTTCACTCAAGAGCAGGTTGCCGCTCAAATCGGAGTCAGCAGACAGAAATATGCAAGGATTGAGAGCGGAGTTAATAGTATTACATTCGATATCCTTTCTAAAGTTGCGGATGTTCTTGGCGTAACTGTAGGAGATATAACAAGGGTACTTGATGAAATCCCGGCAGCTGTATACAGAGCTGGAGAGGAAGGAGAATCTTCTGAAAAAATATTTGACATGCTTGATTTATTTTATGCAAATAAGCATATGTATGCCAGGCTCCAGTATAAGGATATGATTTAGGAGGTGCATGAGTGCAGGAAGGCAGAAAACGGGAAATTCGTATAAAAGCAGATTCCTTCAGGGAAAAATGTAAAATAAGCAAATATGGAATTATTGATTTATTTAAAGACTGCGTACGGCTTGGATATAAACTGCTGAGATATCCTCTTGGGAGAAATGCAGATCTTGGATTCACTGTAAGAAAAGATAATGACATTATTATTTTCACGAACAGCTGCAGCCGATTGTCGAGAGAAATCTTTACTCTGGCCCATGAGATAGGTCATGTTATTTTGCATTTAGAAGGAGAAAGTTCTTTTATTGATAATAATGGGACTATTAATGGCCGAAATACAGATGAGAAAGAACAGGAGGCAAATTATTTTGCTGCTTGTTTATTAATGCCGGCGGATGCCGTTAATCGGTTTATTGATTTGGAACTGCTGAATTTTCGAGAAAAAGGTCTGTCCGCAATGGACATTGCCAGAATTATGTCAGAGTTTAATGTCAGCTTTGACATGGCATTAAATCGTCTGGAAAGTCTTAAGGTCATTGATTCAAATCAAAAACTTTGCCTTGATAATGAAAAGATTGAAAAGAAAGTTGGCAATCTGCTTCGAAGTGTGGGGGGAAATTCAAGACTGAATATACCTGGCAATGAGATCGATATACCATATGAGTATATTGATTATGCGATTTATAATTATAATCATAATGCGGTTCCGAAAGAAACACTGGAAAAGGTTCTCGCCTGCTATCAGCTTAGTATAGAGGATGTAAGTGACAAATTGGTTGAACACAGCAGTGATGACGATGATGATCTGGATGATTTGATAGGAGGTTTGGACGATTGAGAGCCTCTTTAGATACAAATGTTGTTATTCATTTCTACAGGGCGGGACTTCAGGAAATATTGTTCAGTTTTTTTGATGAAGGCGTATTCATTTATGAGCAGATCCGTAATATTGAATTGGTAAATCATGGGCAGGATGTGCTTCCGGAGGTTATTTCTGACATAGATGCAGGAAAGATAAAATTATATACGAATCAGATGCTGAAGGATTTTAATGCTGTCAATAATGCTTCAGATTTGAATTGGGCATTCAGGAGTCAGTTGACAAAATTCATTAAAAGATTCTTCAAGGATCCGTACCGGGATGAAGATACAAGGTGGATTAAGAAACTGGCCGGTGAAAATAATATAAATATTAAAATGAAACTGACAGCATTGAGCAGGCTGCTGTGATCCGAGCCAATGTCTGCTTTTCATTTGAACAAGGGGATTTTTTTGAAGATATCATCAAACGATTGCAAATGAAATCAAAACACAGTATAATAAAAGCAAAAACTTTTGGGAGGAATAATTTATGGCAAATACACTCGTTCAGTTTCGCACGGAAGAAACCATGCGAATCAAGGCAATTGACATTTGTGAGCGGTTAGGTATCGATCTGCCAACGTATCTGAGAATGTGCGTGTCCAGGCTTGTTCAGGAAAATGGTATTCCATTCAGCATGAAGCTTAATAAAGAATCTGAAAATCGAGGGCTTGCCGCAATGAAGGCCGCCAGCCGCATAGCATTTGAAAATGGAATATCTGAAATGACACTTGATGAAATTAATGCGGAAATATCTGCGGCGAGGGAGTGAGGTGACGGCATGAAATATTATGCGGTCATCGACACAAACGTACTTGTTTCCGCTATGTTGAAATGGGACTCTGTTCCAGGTAATGTATTGGAACTCGTTTATAGCGGAATAATCATACCGCTTTTTAATGCGCATATTATCAAGGAATACAAAGAAGTTCTCTCGCGGCCTAAATTTCATTTCACACAGGATATCATTAACGAGGCTGTAGGTGAAATAGAACAGCTTGGAATTTATGTTGACGCGGATAAATTGGATGTGGAACTCCCCGATCCTAAGGATCTGGTATTCTATGAAGTCGTTATGGAGGAACGAAAGTCGGAAGATGCATATCTCGTTACAGGCAACATAAAACACTTTCCTGGGAAACCTTTTGTGGTAACGCCGAGACAGATGATTGACATCATTTTAGGAGATATCGAAAAATAGAAAACGCATTTTAGGAGCTATTGCTGGTGTTGCTTATGCGTTCTCTGTCGGCGGCAGCAAAAAATATAGTTGACAAACAGCGGTGCGGGGGTATAAATTAGAAGAGTCTGTAAAGAATCATAGTGAGAACGCGATGACGAGACGAGTAAAATGCGGAAACATCCAGAGAGAAGGACATATGCTGGGAGTCCTTTATGCGGAACCATTTGAAAACTACCTCCGAGCGGCCCCAATCCGGCCCGGTCCGACGCCGTTACCGTCGAATGAAGTGATCCCTTGAACTTTCATCCATCGTAGTGTCCGCAGCGCGGGCATGGGAGTTTAGCAGCTCATGGGATAAGCAGGGTGGAACCGCGATATTTCAGATTTATCGTCCCTGGCAGTCTTTTGGACTGTCGGGGACTTTTTATTCGCGTAAATGAGTGAAAGGAGCGTCATTATGAAAGAAATTCTGAAGACTTTAAAGACCGCGTTTCTGAGCGGCTGGACGCCTGCCGAAAAGGCGCTGATTCTTCTGAACGTGTTTTTGACCGGCGTGCTGCTGGGGTGGCTCACGGCGCCGTTAAAGAAAATCATGATCAACACAGAATGTGATATAGAAAATGAGGAGGATGAATAGCATGATTATCACACTGAAAGATGGTTCAAAGAGAGAGTATGCGCAGCCGATGTCGATCCTGGAGATCGCGTCCGATATCAGCGAAGGACTTGCGCGTGTGGCGACAGCGGGCGAGGTGAACGGGAAGGTTGAGGATTTGCGTACCGTGATCGAGGAGGACTGCGAGCTGAATATCCTGACGTTTGACAGCCCGGAGGGAGCCGGCGCGTTCCGCCATACGACTTCTCATATCATGGCGCAGGCGATCAAGCGCCTGTATCCGAACGTTAAACTGGCGATCGGACCGTCGATCGCGGACGGTTTTTATTACGATGTGGACAGCGAGGTGCCGCTGACAGCGGAGGATCTCGAAAAGATCGAGGCCGAGATGAAGAAGATCGTCAAGGAAGCGCTTCCGATCACCCGCTTTACAAAGCCGCGTGAAGAGGCGATCGCGTATTTTAAAGAGAAAGAGGAGCCGTACAAGGTAGAACTGATCGAGGATCTTCCTGAGGACGCTGAGATCAGCTTTTACCAGCAGGGAGAGTTTGCAGACCTCTGCGCGGGGCCGCATTTGATGAGCACGAAGCCGGTCAAGGCGTTCAAGCTGACCAGCCTCGCGGGCGCGTACTGGAGAGGCAGCGAGAAGAATAAGATGCTGACCAGAATCTACGGAACCTCCTATACAAAGAAGGCGGATCTGGAGGCGTATCTGACCCGTCTTGAAGAGGCGAAAAAGCGCGATCACAGAAAGCTTGGAAAGCAGCTCGGCCTGTTTATGATGCGCGATGAGGGACCGGGATTTCCGTTCTTCCTGCCGAAGGGCATGATCCTCAAGAACACGCTGCTCGATTACTGGCGCGAGATTCATACAAAGGCCGGTTACGTGGAAATTTCCACGCCGATCATGCTGAACCGCCAGCTCTGGGAGACTTCCGGCCACTGGGATCATTATAAAGAAAATATGTATACCACGGTCATTGATGATACGGATTTCGCGATCAAGCCGATGAACTGCCCGGGCGGTATTCTTGTTTACCAGTCGGAGCCGAGGTCCTACCGCGACCTGCCGCTGCGCATGGGCGAGCTCGGACTGGTTCACCGTCATGAGAAATCCGGCCAGCTTCACGGTCTGATGCGCGTGCGCTGCTTCACACAGGACGATGCGCATATCTTCATGACGCCGGAGCAGATCCGCGACGAGATCAAGGGCGTGGCGAAGCTGATCGATGAGGTCTATCAGCTTTTCGGATTCAAGTATCATGTGGAGCTGTCCACCCGTCCGGAAAATTCGATGGGAAGCGATGAGGACTGGGAGATGGCGACCGACGGCCTGCGCAGCGCGCTCGATGATCTGGGGCTCGATTATGTGGTCAACGAGGGCGACGGCGCGTTCTACGGACCGAAGATCGATTTCCATCTGGAGGATTCAATCGGAAGAACCTGGCAGTGCGGGACGATTCAGCTTGACTTCCAGCTTCCGCTCCGCTTTAACTGCGAGTATATCGGAGCCGACGGTGAGAAACACCGCCCGATCATGATCCACCGCGTGGCGTTCGGTTCGATCGAGCGTTTCATCGGCATCCTGATCGAGCATTTTGCGGGCGCATTCCCG
>CANRGB010000006.1 GCA_947630005.1 uncultured Lachnospiraceae bacterium | reverse complement strand
TCAATCTTCTGGTACTGGGCGGGATCCAGCTTCAGCACCGCATAGCGGTCAAGCAGCACGTCAGTCTCCTCGTGCAGAATAATCTTTCCGTTGTGAATCATGTACAGTTCATCGCACAGTCCCTCCAGATCGGAAGAGATGTGGGAACTGATCAGGATCGCGTGGTTTTCATCCTGCTCCATAAACTGCCGCAGGATATCGAGCAGGTCCTCCCGGGCCACCACGTCCAGTCCTGCCGTCGGCTCATCGAGAATCAGCAGATCAGCTCCGTGCGAGACGGCCGCGAGCATCTTTAATTTTGCCTTCATGCCGGTAGAAAAGTCCTTTATTTTTTTATTTTCCGGCAGCTGGTAGTTTCTGCACTGCTGACAAAAATATTCTCTGTCAAACCGGTCGTACAGATTCGCCATGATGGACGTGATATCCCGGATGCTCAGGTATCCGGAGAACCCGGAATCAGACAGCACAACGCCGATCCGCTGCCGGTCCCTGCTGGTCAGCTCGGACGCGTCCTTTCCGAACACACGGATACTGCCTCCCAGGGGATGGATCAGTCCGAGAATGGCCTTAAACACGGTGGTCTTTCCGGCTCCGTTCTGTCCGATCAGGCCGGTCACGCAGCCGTTCGCCACCTCCATGGAACAGTCAAGATGGAATGTCCCGTAATTCTTTTTCAGATTTTCAATTTTCAGCATAATGATTCCTCCAAAACAAGTTCAAACAATTGTCTCATCTCCTCATCAGTCAGTCCGCATTTTCTGCCTTTTTGAATGGCCAGTTCAAAATCGGCTTCCACCTCGCGCTTCTGCTCCTCGAGCAGGCGCTCCTTGTTCGCTGCGGCGATGAACGTTCCCTTGCCGTGGACTGTGACGGTCAGGCCATCCTCCTCAAGGCGGTCGTACGCCTTTTTCACGGTGAGCGCGCTGATCTTCAGATCACGGGAGAGGGAACGCACAGACGGGAGGATTTCATTTTCACAAAGTTCCCCGCTGCGGATCAAGGCCTTGACCTGGTCTATGATCTGCTCGTAGATGGGAACCATGGATGAGTGGGTTATGATGATCTTCATAGGCTGCCTCCTCTGTTGTTAACAGTATATAACAGTTTATAACAGTTGTCAACTGTTTTATAGTGTTTACTATGAAAGTCCGTCTCTATACAGAGCCAGGCGGCAAGCTTGCTTGCCAGACCGGCTCTGTATAAGAGACACAAGCAGGTATGAGCAAAACAGCGATGCGAACGAATGTGAGCAGCGCGATTTGCGAATACATGCAGGACTGTGAGAGTGCGTAAGCACGGAACAGTCCGTGGACTTTCATATTGATGTTTACAGTCCACACATGCGCTGTCCCGCGAGGTGATTTCTGTGCATCGCGGAGCACTTTATGTTCACGACCTGCAAGAGAGTAAACAGTAACCAGAGAAACGGATTCCGGTTGACCAGAGTTTCAAAAAGAGCTAAGATAGAGACAAACTTATTATAACAGCCGCGTTTTGTTCAGAATCGCGGCGGAAAGGATCTTCTATGGAAAAAATTGCAAGCTTTACCGTGGATCATCTCCGCCTTCTTCCAGGTCTTTATGTGTCAAGAAAAGACACGGTCGGAAGCGAGATCCTCACAACGTTTGACATCCGCGTCACAAGACCGAACCGGGAGCCCGTCATGAACACGGCCGAGGTTCACGCGATCGAACATCTTGGGGCGACCTTCCTGCGCAATCATCCGGTTTACGCCCCGAAAACTATCTATTTCGGTCCGATGGGCTGCCGTACGGGTTTTTATCTCGTGCTCGCCGGGGATTATGAATCGTCGGATCTCATAGATCTGATGAGGGAAATGTTTTCCTTCATCCGCGGCTTTGACGGAGAAATTCCGGGCGCGTGCGCGAAGGACTGCGGCAACTACCTCGATATGAATCTGCCGATGGCCCGCTATTACGCCGAAAAATATCTGACCGAAGTACTGTCTCAGGTCACGGAAGAACGGCTTTCATATCCTTCCTGATTCATCCGCACGGGGACTGTCAGAGTACAAGGCGAAAACTTTCCGAAAACCTCCCCGGACCGCCCCCCTCGAATCGAGTAGGAGGCGGTTCTTCCTCCTGCTCGCCGCGCGGCCCGTGTGCTGCGTCAGCAGCTGACTTCCTTACACGGGCCTGCGCACAAAAAGACTGCCGCAAAACATCAGACAGAACTTCCTTCGCCTGTCGAATTTTTGCGGCAGTCTTTTATCAGATTTCTTTTCCTTTCAGGTAATAGTCCTTCACGAAGCGGAACAGCTCCTCCTCTCCTCTCTCGTCGAGGATCCGCAGCATCCCGCGCAGTTCGCGGCTTGTCTGCGGATGCAGCAGCACCCGTCCCCGTCCTCTCTCAAAATACTGGAGCGGCTCATGCTGCGTGTAAGAATCCTTATTATAATTTTTTGACGCGCTGATCCGGTCCATCAGCATTTCCGCCACATATTTGCGGGGCATTCTGACGCCCTGCAGAGGATATCTTCCGTCTCCCGTCTGAAGCGAATAGTCCATCCAGAACTCAAAATGATGCCGGTTCCTTCCCTTGTGGTGCAGCCAGGCGTAGGAGTAGCCTTTGTCCTCGCGCTCGCCGTTGTTCGGGCTGCGCGTTCCTCCCTGGTAGTACATACAGCCCTGTATAAATTCCGAAGGCGAATATTTGGACAGATCATGGAGCAGCCCCTGCCTGTACAGCCCGACTTTGAAGCAGTAGCGCATGACCAGAAGCTTGTGATCCGTGATCGTCTTAAAATGCCCCTTTGTTTTTTCCCAGGTCAAAAGCGACGCGGCTTTCTTCAAAAACGCGGTCTTATCTCTGATACGCTTCCAGAACCACGACAGTTCTCTCAGGAACCTTGAATGCTTTTTCCTTTTCATAACTTTTCTGTTCTCCATCCTGAATAAAACTTTCCCTTTCCGATGTATCGATCACCCGGCGCCAGCTCATCCCGCAGGGAAGCTGCGGAAGCGCGAATTCCTGCGGCGTCCAGTGCGTATTATAAGCAATATACACGAAACAGTCCTCCCCGGCATACCTCCCGTCGTACATGCAGCCAAGGTGGCAGTTGGCGGGTTCAAACGCTCCGTACCACGCGTTTGAGCTGTGATACGAGAGATCCGGATAACCGCAGGAGCGCAGATCCGCGCAGGACGGTTCCTGCGGCATATGGAGGATCCGGTGCTTTCGGCGGAACGCGGTCAGATCCTTTACAAAGGAACACAGTTCCTTTCCGTATCCGCCGCGCCTCTGGCTCCAGTCGATCCAGGTCAGCTCACTGTCATGACAATAGGGATTGTTGTTGCCGTTCTGGGAATTTCCGAACTCGTCTCCCGCAAGCAGCATCGGCGTCCCCTGGGACAGAAGCAGCATGGCGAACGCGTTCTTTCTCTGGCGCAGGCGAAGCTGCAGGATATCCCGTTTTTTCGTCGCTCCCTCAGCGCCGCAGTTCCAGCTCAGATTGTAATCCGAACCGTCCCTTCCCATTTCTCCGTTGGCCTCATTATGCTTGCAGTCATAGGAGACAAGATCCATCAGCGTAAAACCGTCATGATTCGTTATATAATTGACGACCGCGTGATCCGCCGGACTGCGCCGGGTTCTGACCGCAAAATTCCCAAGACAGCCGCTCTCCCCTTTCAGCAGCCTCCGGCAGTCGTCCCGGAACCCGTCGTTCGACTCCGCGAGCATCCTTTTCGCGGCGCTGCAGCGGTGATCGAGCGCATCCTGATCAAACCAGGTACAGATGAGCTTCCGGTCCGCAAACAGCGGCAGACGGGCGAGCTCCGCCGTCACACCGGCGCGCGCGGACACGGCAAACCCATCGATATGGTACTCCTTCGCCCAGAACTCCAGACAGTCGGCGATCATTCCAAAATCCGTCCCGCCGTCAAAGAAAAATTCCATGATAACCTCGATCTTTTCCCGGTGGCAGGCGCGAACCAGATCCTTAAACTCACAGGCCGCCCGGGCCGGCTCCGCCGCGTAGGAAGCTTTGGGGGCAAAATAAAAACCGCCTGTGTATCCCCAGAAATTGACGCGGCACAGAGGTTCCGCTTCGGACGGCTTCTCTGCTTTTTGAGGCATTCCCTCCGTTTCATATACGGAGTCGGGCCGGGAAATCTCCGCCCCGCTTTCCGCCGCAGGGACTTCTGTCCGCGCGGGCACGTAACCCTTCGCCCAGTCCGGGATTTTTTCCTGAACCGGAGCGATCAGTTCCTCAAACTCATAGGCCGGCATGAGGCGCAGCTGATTCACTCCGAGCTCTCTCAGATAAGGAAGCTTCTCCTGCAGCCCGCGGAACGTCCCCTTATGCCGCACCCCCGCGTTTTTCTGCATCGTATACCCGCGGACGTGAAGCTGATACATGACCGCGTCCTCATACGGGATCTCCGGCAAAGCGTCTCCCTGCCAGTCATACTTTTTCGGAGGAACCACGCCTCGGACGCCGTGCGGATCCTTCGGAGCAGCCTTTCCGAACTGTTCGCGGCCGCTGATCTGACGCGCGTACCGATCCGTGATGATCTGATCTCCGGTTCTGAAATTATATTCATATCCGCCGCCGGCCGGCAGCTTTATCTTTATGACAGACGCCCCTCCCCGAACGGCAGGGGCCGGGAAAGGAATCTCGCACGCCGGCAGCTTCTCCCCTTCCTGATAGAGAAGCAGAAACGTCTCCTTCTCCCCGCATTTTTGTACGAAATAAGTCTCATGATCCTCAACGTATACTCCAGGTTTCCTGCCTGTTTCCTCTGCTGTACTGTATTTTACCGCGTTTAAGTCCAGGTGCCTGTTTTTGCTCTGCAAATTATCCTCCCTTCCGCTCACCATGTTGCACAGAGCTGCTGTTTCTGAAACTTATCTGTTTAACGAATCTCCAGTTCCACCGGACAGTGATCGGAACCGAAAACGTCTGTGTGAATCTTCGCGTCCACAAGCCGGTCCTTCAGACATTCCGACACACAAAAATAGTCAATACGCCATCCCGCATTTTTCTCCCGCGCCCGGAAGCGATACGACCACCAGCTGTAGATTCCTTCCTGATCCGGATAAAAATACCGGAATGTGTCGATAAAGCCGTTCTCGGCAAGACGGGTAAATTTCGCGCGTTCCTCATCCGTAAAACCTGCGTTTTTCCGGTTTGTTTTCGGATTTTTCAGATCAATTTCCCGATGCGCCACATTCAGGTCGCCGCAGAAAATAACCGGTTTTTTCTTCTCCAGTCCTTTCAGATAAGCAAAAAAAGCGTCTTCCCAGGCCATCCGGTAGTCAAGCCGCGCCAGCCCGTCCTGTGAATTCGGGGTATAGACCGTGACGAGGTAAAATTCATCGTACTCCAGCGTGATGACACGCCCCTCCTGATCATGCTCCTCAATCCCCAGGCCATATGACACAGACAGAGGTTCTGTTCTGGCAAACACTGCGGTTCCGGAATATCCTTTCTTCCTGGCATAATTCCAGTACTGGAAGTATCCCGGCGTCTCAAGCGAGATCTGCCCTTCCTGAAGCTTGCTCTCCTGAATACAGAAAATATCCGCCTGCGCCTGCCGGAAATATTCCATAAATCCTTTCTGCACGCACGCGCGCAGCCCGTTTACATTCCATGAAATCAACCGCATAATGCATCCCTCCCTGTTATGCGCTCATTATAGCATTAATCTCTGTGATTTCCCATATTTTTCTTGAAATTTTGTAAAATAACGGAACAAAATCTTCTTGCAAAACAACTGTTTTTTTGATAAATTGATACCAGAACATTTTTGAGAGAGGAGATACAAATGAGCGATTTAGAAAACTGCAGCGGTGACTGCGCAAA
Source organism: uncultured Lachnospiraceae bacterium (assembly GCA_947630005.1). GTDB lineage: Bacteria > Bacillota > Clostridia > Lachnospirales > Lachnospiraceae > Choladousia. The sequence continues at coordinate 43,521 of CANRGB010000006.1, read as the reverse complement.
CTGTGGATCTGAGGGCTGCAGCCAGGGTGCGACGATCACTTTGACGCTTGATAACGACGAGACACTGGAGTGTTCGATCCTCACAGTATTCAAAGCGGCAGGACATGAATATATAGCGCTTCTTCCGTTGGATGAAAACGGCCAGAATGACGACGGCGAGGTATTTATCTACCGCTACGCTGTCGAAAACGGAATGCCCGTCCTTGACAACATCGAGGATGACGAAGAATATGAGGCGGCCGCTGAGGGTTTTGACGAATGGCTCGATTCGCTTGAATATGACGAGCTCGTGCCTGCGGAGGATGAAGAATAGCTTTACCGCTCCCACATCCATCATCCAGTGAAGAAGAACGCCGCACTGGCAGGGATCGCCGCGAAACCGGCGACCCCTGTTTTTCGCTGTGCAGGGCCCACATATGAAAATCAGCTGCTGACGCGGCATGCGGGCCGCGCGGACGAGCAGGAGGAAAATCCTGCTTTTGTTATTTAATCCGCGATAAGCCCGTCCAGAAATTCTGACCGTTCCACCCTGTTTCCATATCTTTCCCTGACATAAAACAGATGCAGCCGGTTCTTCGCCCGCGTCATCCCCACATAAAACAGCCTTCTCTCTTCCGCGAGATCGGTCTCAAGAACCGCTTTTTTGTACGGTATGATTCCCTCGTTGACGTCAGCAAGAAAGACCTCTTCAAATTCCAGCCCTTTTGAGCTGTGCAGAGTCGCGAGCGTGACCGCGCCGCTGGCGTCTTCCTCCTGCTTTCCCTTCTCTTCCAGCGCCTTTTTGTACTCCCTGATATGCGCGAACCATTCCTTGGCCGTCTGAAACGGCTTCGCGCCGTCCTGGATCTCATCCAGGATATCGATCAGTTCTTCCGCATTCATCTTCCTGTACTCTGCGTACTCCCTCAGGAAATTTTCATATCCGATGCCGAAGCGGATATAATTGACCGCGGCGTAAGGTTTCATCCCGCGCAGGATCTTCAGATCCGCCTCCAGCCGGTCGATCCGGTCAAGCATCCAGTCTCTCTCCGCGTAATATGCGCGGAGCGCGTCAAACGACACAACCGGCTCGTCCACACAGTCGCGGGCAAAATACCGTTTCGGCCGGTTCATCACCTGGAGAAATTCTTTCCGGTCGGTCTGTACCAGCGCCAGATGAAGATAGGCAAAAAGATCGCGCGCGATCCAGTGCTCATAAATATTCGGAAGCGCGTCGCGCATCGAGAACGGAAGGTTAAATTCCAGCATCCGCTCCGCGAACGGCCTTGCCGCCTGATTCGTGCGGAACAGAACCGCGAAATCCGAACCGCTTCTTCCCTGCTCCATTCCATTGCGGATGCATCGGATCAGATACAGAATCTCATGCTCCTGATCACGGAATTCCCGTATGTCGACCGGCAGGCCGTCCGGGCGGACCGCGTGCAGCTTTTTGGCGAAGCGGTGCGCATTGCCCTCAATGACGTACAGAGCGCTGTTTAAAATCGACGGCGTACAGCGGAAATTACAGTCAAGCTCAATCACCTCGGCTTTCGGATAATCTTTCGGGAAATTCAGCATGATCTCGGGCTTCGCGCCGCGGAAGCGGTAGATCGACTGGTCGTCATCTCCCACGATAAATAAATTATCTTCCGGTGCGGCCAGCATGCGGACGATCTCATACTGCAGCGCATTGATATCCTGAAATTCGTCTACAAGGATATAGCGGAAGCGCCGTTGCCATCCGGCCCGGATATCGGGCCGCTCCTTTAGCAGCTCATAGCTGCAGGTGAGCATATCGTCAAAATCGATCAGCCCCTGCTCTCTGTGCGCAGCCTCATATTTACGAAAGATTTCCCGGAAAACATCCTCGGGACAGACGCTGGAATAATAATGATTCAGATCGATCCGCTCATTCTTGACGGTACTGATCTCCGCGATGAGATCAGACAGAAACTGTTTCTCGTCCTCCATAGCAATCCGGTGTTCCCGTGTCAGTTCCGCAAGAATCCGGTATTTCTGTTCCTCACGCAGAATGTTGGCGGCCGTGTAATGATAAGCATGTTTGAGAATGCCGAAAAAAACGGCATGGAAAGTACCGAAAGTCACGCCGCGCGCATCCGACATGCGGGAGAACCGTTCCCTCATTTCGGCCGCGGCTGCTTTGGTGAATGTGATCACCAGAATATCGCGGGGACTGACCCCATATTCTTCGATCAGATATCTCGTCCGGTTTGTGATCACCAGGGTTTTTCCCGAACCGGGCCCGGCCAGTATCATGGCCGGACCGGTTTTGTGGGAAATCGCCCGAAGCTGAGCTTCTGTCGTATTCATGAAAGCGCGGCCTCCAGTTTCGCGACCGCGTTCCTGACCCGGTTTATGCTTTCCTCTTTTCCGAGCACTTCCATGATCTCAGTCGCCCCGGCAGGAGTCATCTCCTTCCCGGACACCGCGATGCGCGCAGGCCACAGCACATAGCCGTTCTTATATCCTTTCTCTGAAATATAACCTTTCAGAAGCGCGAACAGCGCGTCATTGCTGTAATCCTCCTGCGCCTCAAGCAGCGGAAGAAGATCCTTAAGAACCTCAAGAGAACCCTGCGGATTTGTCTTCATCTTCTTGTGCGTGTAGATGGATACGTCGTACTCCGGCACTTCCTCAAAGAAATCCACCAGCCCCGCAATATCCGGAAACACTTCAATTCTCGTCTTTACCATCGCGGCAATCTTTCTGAGGTCGACTTCTTTCGTGACCGCTTTTTTCAGATAGGGGAGCGCCTTCTCATAAAACAGATCATCGTCCATCGCCTTGAGGTACTCGCCGTTCATCCAGCGCAGCTTCTGTATGTCAAAAACCGCGGGAGACTTGCTCATATTGTGGTAATCGAACGCCTCCACAAGCTCTTCCAGGGAAAAGATTTCCCGGTTATCCTCCGGACACCAGCCGAGCAGAGCAACATAATTGACGATCGCCTCCGAGACAAACCCCTGCTCCAGCAGATCCTCATAGGAGGAGTGACCGGAACGCTTGCTCAGTTTTTTGTGATCCTCGTTGGTGATCAGAGGACAGTGCACATAAACCGGCACTTCCCATCCGAAGGCATCATACAGGCGGTTGTACTTGGGCGCGGAAGAAAGATACTCGTTGCCGCGGACCACATGCGTGATTCCCATCAGATGGTCGTCCACAACGTTGGCAAAGTTGTAGGTCGGGAATCCGTCCGATTTGATCAGGATCATATCGTCGAGCTCCGCGTTCGGAACTTCAATTTTTCCGTAAATCTCATCGACAAAGCTGGTCGTGCCCTCCTGCGGGACATTCTGGCGGATGACAAACGGCACGCCGGCCGCAAGCTTCGCCTCGACCTCCTCTTTCGAAAGGTGCAGACAGTGCTTGTCATAGACGACAATTTCTTTTCCCGCGATCTCCTGCCTGAGGGATTCCAGACGCTCTTTATCGCAGAAGCAGTAGTAAGCTTCCCCTTTTTCAATCAGCTTTTTCGCGTATTCCATATAGATGCCGGCCTTCTGGCGCTCGCTCTGCACATACGGGCCGCAGCCTTTGTCCTTGTCCGGACCTTCATCGTGGATCAGCCCCGTTTTTTCCAGCGTGCGATAGATGATATCGACCGCCCCCTCGACAAGGCGTTCCTGATCCGTATCCTCAATGCGCAGCATAAACGTACCGTTTTCATGTTTCGCGATCAGATAGGCGTACAGCGCCGTCCGCAGGTTCCCCACATGCATCCTTCCTGTCGGACTGGGCGCGAATCTTGTCTTTACTTTGCTCATATTTAACCTCTTTCCGTAAAATTTTTGAAAATCATTTTCAGTCTATGAATGTGATCTGCTTTGATACGCTGAGCGCAAGCGCGATCTCGCTCATCAAAAACACAATCGATGTGCCTCCGTAGCTGACAAACGGCAGCGTGATCCCCGTCGTCGGAATCATATTGGTGACAACCGCGATATTGAGAACCACCTGCAGAGCGATATGTACAAATACCCCGGAAGCAATCAGCGATCCGAGCAGGTCCGGCGCGTTCTGCGCGATAAAAAACAGCCGGTACAAAAGAACCAGAAACAGCAGAATCAGAATGGCCGCGCCAAAAATCCCGAGCTCTTCGCATATGATCGAAAAAATCATATCATTCTGTGCCTCCGGCAGAGCTCCAAGCTTCTGCGCGCTGTTTCCGAGCCCCTTTCCGAGAAATCCTCCGGAGCCGATCGCGTAAAGCCCCTGCATCACCTGATAGCCGCCGAGGCTCGAATTTCCCTCAGGGTCCAGCCACACCTGAATTCTCCGGATACGGAAACTCTTGCTTCCGTCCGCCGAGCTCAGCCCAAGCACCCCAACCACCGCGACAATGGCCGCGCCAAACGCCAGAAAGATGAACGCCAGCGTTTTGGGATGGACGATAAAAATCAGTACAGCGGCAATTCCCGCGATGATCAGCGCCGTACTTAAATTTTCTGTAAAAAAATACGTGCAGACCGCCGAAATTCCACCGAACATGAAAACGACCAGAGGCGCTTTGATCCCTTTCATCTTATGTCCCATCTGAATGATCAGCGTCGGAAGGAACAGAATAACCGCCACTTTCGCGAACTCCGACGGCTGAAAAGAAATCGGTCCGATATAGATCCAGCGGCGCGCCCCGTTGACCGTCCTTCCTATAAACTTTGTCGCGACCAGAAGCCCGATGGATATAAAATACAGAGAGCCGGAAATTTTCGACAGAAAATGATAATCAACCTGAGAGCCGATCAGGGCAAGGATCAAAGCCACGGTGCTGATCACTGCCTGCTTGCCGAAATACATCATATCGTCCCCGTTTTCTCCGAGACTTGCCTCGTACGCGCTCGTACTGTACAGCATAACCAGTCCGAAACAAGTCAGCAGGATCACGACCGCCAGCAGATTATAGTCAAAATAGTCCTGCTCTGTGGCAATAATGGATTTAAAAAACTTCTTTTTCGGGGGAGCCGCTTTTTTCGTACCTCCCGTTCTGCCGGCCTGTGCGCTCCGGGCGCGGACAGGCTTTAGTTTATCCGTATGTGCTGCCATAGTCATCCCCTCCTGTTATCCTGCGGCGAACGGATTTGTTCTGTCCCATCATAACATAACTTCTGCTGTTTTTCCAGTACAACCATCATTTTCCTGCAGGATGTCCGAAACAGAAAGCGTTTTTTCTTCAGACGCCGCATCCCCCTTTGACCTTTTTCGGCGCAGAAGGCTGCCAAAAGGCAGCCTTTTCAAGCAGAATCCGCGCCGGATCACTGACCGCAGGATCCGCAGGACGCCGGAGCGTCAAAACTCGGATTAAACGCAAAGAAATTCTTCGCGTCAAGGTTTTCCTGTACGCTTCTGAGCGCTTCCCCGAACCGCTGGAAATGTACGACTTCGCGTTCGCGCAGGAAGCGGAGCGGATCCAGAACCTCAGGATCTTTGATCAGACGCAGCAGATTGTCGTACGTTGTGCGGGCTTTCATCTCGGCGGCCAGATCTTCCGTCAGATCCGTAATCGGATCCCCGACAGACTGAAATTCGGCCGCGGAGAACGGAAATCCGGCCGCGGACTGCGGCCATATTCCGGCCGTATGGTCCACATAATACTGTCCGAAACCGGACTGCCGGATCTCCTCCGGCGTGAGGTTTCTCGTGAGCTGATGAACGATCGCCGCCACAATCTCCAGATGCGCCAGTTCTTCTGTGCCGATGTCGTTCAGCACGGCTGACACCATGCGGTTCGGCGCGGTAAAGCGCTGGGAGAGATAGCGCATGGACGCTCCCATCTCACCGTCCGGTCCGCCGTACTGGCTCATGATCAGCTGCGCGGTCTTCGGATCCGGATTTGTGATCTTTACCGGATATTCCAGTCTCTTTTCATAATGCCACATCAGCAGGCACCTCCTTCCAGTTCCCACGGCCACGGCTGCGTCATCCAGTCCCAGGAAGAACAGCCAGCTTCTCCGGTATACGACGCCATGAGCGGACCATAGGACTTCGCGTGGATCGCAAGCGCCCTGTTCCGCAGTTCGTTATATTTCTGAAAATGCTGAAGCGCTTCGCGGCAGTACGGATGGGTATCCAGGTAGAGCATGGCGTCATAAGCCGCAAAGCTGACTTCATTGATAAAGCTTATCAGCTCGGCGCGGCAGCCGTTCGGGATCTTTGCCGCGGCGGAAGGCGTATTCCAGTTGTCATTTGAAACGCAGTTTCCGTTCTGTACACGGCTGGCCGGATTATTTTTCTGATGCGCCGGATTCTGATTCATCCCCGGTTTTACGGCCTGAGACATGGACTGGCAGTTATTCTGATTCATACAGTTCCGGTTCACAGGCAGGCACCCCCTTTCCCGCAGAATGGTTTGTCAAGACACGGAAAGATGGTCCCTGCCCGAAGCGCTCTGGACGGATCGTAAATCTGATTCCACTGCTGATAAGGGACATAGGCCATGGCATAGGGCGCGTCGGCCTTGCTGATCTGCTCGTATATTTCATTGACGCGGCTGTTGGACTGATCCAGGCAGCCGCAGTCTGAACGATATGAGTCCTGCATATATGAGAGTCTCCTGATGATTATGATTCATTTCATAATATTGTATGTGGGAAAACAGAAATTGCTACCGGCGCCGTCGTTAAAAAACGACGGCGCCGGCTGGTATGAAAGGAAAAGTCTGAAAACCGAAATGATCTTCCGTCAGATTCCGACCACGCTGCCGCGCGCGGCAATCTGCCCCCAGAAATAAGGAACCTGCTGATTTTTGGCACGCGGAACTTCTCTGATGCGATACGGCAGAATCTCCTCCTCAAGCTCCAGCAGTCTCTCCTGCCTGCCCGAGATCAGTCCTTCGATGCGGTGGGCCGCGGATCTTGCTCTTCTGGCCACCCCGACCAGACGGATGTCGGCGACCTCATAGCCGAACGGTTTGTACTCGTTCATCCAGATGTGCTCCCGCTCCTCGCCCAGCCTGTCGGCAAGCGCCGCCATCATCTCCAGTTCATCCTCGATGCCGGCGAGCTCCTTCATATCGCGGGCCGCATATGCCTCACGGATTCTCTTTCCGATCATGGTCTTGATCGACAGAATATCCGCAAGTATCTCATAGTAGGAAAGCAGCGTCCTGTCTTCCTCATCGAGATCTTCCTGCCAGAACAGCCGTTCATTCAGTTCCTCGGAAATGTGGATATACTGTTCCTGAAGCGCCTGCTCATCGTATCTTGTTTCGCAGACCCCCATCATGCAGTCCTGGTATAGAATCGCTCTGGACGGATTCTCGCCATGCCGGTTATGTCTGGAAGCAGAAAGCGGATCTCCGATCCGGTATTTCTGGAACAGCCTGTTGTCAAACGCGTCCAGAAGAAGATAATTCCTGAACTTTTTGCCGAGACAGTGGCAGAAACGTTCGGAAAGCCGGTCAAAATCCGGGCGCTCTCCAAATCCGTATTCCCCGAACAGGGCAAGAACGGGGAGACAGGTCTGCAGAGGAATCTCCGCTCCGTTATCCATCCATGCGGTAAAGAATACATCCTTTACGCCCGTCTCGATGCAGGCGTCAAGCGCGTCACAGCTCGTTTTTAACGCCTTGCTCACATTGGGGGCAATCCCGTTCCAGGTCCAGGCCCCGCCCGCAAATACGAGAGGATTTCCAAGATTCTGGTGCAGGCGGATGTTCTTCTGATAGATTTCTTTCCCCTCGCTGTAGTAGTCTCTGTAGCAAAGCGCGGTATCTTTTGGAAGACCGCACACGTCTCCTCTAAAGCCGCCGTTATCCTTCGCATCAAAATCCAGTCCCACGTACAGATCTGACCAGAGCATGGGTTTCAGATGATATTTCCCGCACTCGCCGGCAATTTGCTCCAGACGTTTTTTTATTGATTCGGCAGGGTCATGGAAATCACGCGTATTTCTGTATCTGCCGCGGCAGCGGTCCGCCTCGTCCATTCCCAGATGAATGAGTCCTCCCGAGAAACATTCCGCGGCCGCTTCCAGCAGACTGTCGTCGGACAGAATCCCTGACTTCCCGCCTTCCGGTGCCGGAATATTATCCGCATCCCCGTACGCTTCAGATGCCTGAAGATCCGGCATCATCTGAAAATCACCGGACATCTGGATGCAGGGCACCAGCGTCACGCCGAACAGGGAGGCAAACTTATCGCAGTCTTTGATCTCCTCTTTGCTGTATCTTCCTCTCAGATATCCCCAGTACGGATAATCCGCAGTCTCAAATGTATCTTCCATATACAGATAAAGACGGTTCATTCCAAATTTTGCAAGACGGACGATATACTTTTTAATCGTATCCGTGGCAGGAACACAGCTGCGCGAACAATCCATCATCATTCCGTTGGATTTAAAATTGACTTTCTCTGTTATCACAAAATCCCGCCGCTCTATGTTCTGCAGAAGCAGTGTGACGCCTCTGAAAAAATGCGCTTTCTGCTGATACGAGATCTCGCACTGATTTTTTGATTTTACAATTTTCAGTTCTTCCGCGTCCCACTGTCTCTCAGTCAAATGAAAGCAGCCGCTCTCTGAAGCGTCGGACGTAATACACTCAAAATTTCTTTTCTCATCCGTATATCCATCAAGCAGTATCTTCAGCCCTTCAAGCAGGCTGTTTCCACTTTTCTCCTCAAAATATAAAGTCCGCTTATTCATATCTCATTTCTCCTTTTAAACCTGCAAACTGCCTGTTCCCCCGGATTCCGGGCAGATCAGAAACTCAAACCGAGCGCCTTTTCCTCAGAACTGCTGCTCCGTGTGCGCTGCCCTGTATTCCGAAGGGTACATCCCTGTGTATTTCTTTAACACTTTTGAAAAATAGCTGGGATCCGCATAGCCGGTCATCTGCGCAATCTCTTTCGTCATCAGATCGGGACAGCCGACCAGAAGTTCCTTTGCCCTGGCAAGGCGGATCTCCTGAATATAATGATTGGGGGTAATTCCTTTGTAATTCTGAAACAGCTTGCTCAGATAAGAGGGCACCAGACCGAACTTTGCGGCAAGCTGCTTTGTGTTAAGCGAATCTCTGTAATGTTCCAGAATATAGGCATCCAGCCGTTCCATCAGCGCGTTTTTGTCCTGGTCCTGCTCTTCAAACAGTTCCTCTTTGCACCAGAGCAGGAATTCCTCAAAAACCTCGTCCAGACTGCCGGACCGCACGACAATGTCATTGATGCCATAACGTACATTGACGACATCCATGTTGTCCGATACCGTCTGATACGCGTTCAGCAGCATCATGATCCGATCAAGCGTCATCTCGATCCGGTACTGCGTAACTTTGCCGGAGCACAGCCGTTTTCTGATATCCGCGAGCACCTTTCCGAACTCCCGGAACTGCCGGCCCCGCGCCATATAGAGAATGGATTCCTCCATGTGTTCCGGCAGGTGAAGCGCCTGGAGGTCTTCCTCCGTCCTGCAGACCTCCCCGGTCTGTCCATAAATCCAGTTTTTGTAAATCTCTTTTCGCAGCCTGCGCACGGTCCGCGCAAGCTGATCGATCTCATCGAGCGGATCTCCCGCCAGCGCGGCGACAGGAAAATGAATATTGCCGTTTTCCATGACCCGCTCGATCAGCGCCTTTATGTCCGGCTTCTCATTTTCAAAAAGAAACAGGATCTCATTTGTGTTTCTTCCATAGAAGGAATAAATCTTTTCCGATTCGTTCTCTTCCTTTCTGGCAGCATCCTCGAGGCGGCAGTCCTGCCAGATTTCCGGATCCGCCGTCTCGTCCCCGAATACATGAATGCAGAATGCCTTGACAACCAGGTAAACGGGATAAAGTCTTCCGATCACAAGCTTCTCACCGGCCTGCATCCGGCTTTCCATAAGCTTCGCGATCCCGGATTCTCCGTGCAGAGCGCGCTCAAGAAATTCCTTTTTCTGCTTTTTTCTTCCTTCGTGGCGGGAATCCCTCAGCTGTTCAAGCAGTTCCTTCAGCTCTGCCCTGTCCACCGGCTTTACCAGATAATTCCTCACACCGTACTGCATCGCTTTCTGCGCATAGGAAAAATCCTGATAGCCGCTGATCACAACGCCGGCCGTCCCCGGCATATTCGTATGTATATATTCCAGAACCTTCAGACCGTCGACTACCGGCATGTTGATATCCGTAAAAACAACATCCACGTAATTATCCTTCAGATAATCAATCGCTTCTTTTCCGGTTTTCGCCATCTTCACGACTTCGAAATCTCCGCAGAGATTCACGATCATTCTGCTGATCCCTCTCAGCAGGGGGAGTTCATCTTCCGCTACCAGAACCCGGATCATCCAGCATACCTCCAATCAAAACCACTGCACCTTCCGCATCATTGTACAGACGGAAAATAAAATTATCTTCATAGCAAAACATCAGACGCATATAAATGTTCGGTATGCCGAGGCCTCCTATCTTACTGTCCTCAAGCTTGTCCTTCACCTGCGCGAAAGTCAGCCCCTCTCTCATTTTTTCAAATTTCTCCAGATACTCTTCTGAAAACCCGATGCCGTTGTCATGAATCTCGGCAATCCAGCGTTCCTCCTCCTGCCTGATGATGATCCGTATTTTCCAGACCGGCTCTGAATTTTTGAATGAATGTTTGAAACAGTTCTCGCAGACCGGCTGAATGACATATTTCGGGACCCTGGTCTTCAGCAGGTTGTCATCATAGCGGATACTGTACTCGAACATTTCCTCGTAGCGCACTTTCATCAGTTCCATGTAGTCAATGACGTAGTCCAGCTCCTCCTTCACCGTACTGTGGCCGTCTCCGACCGACGCGCTGTACGCCATCATCCGCCGCAGCCTGGTACACATGTCGGGAATCTTGTCGTTGCCGTACTCGGAAGCCTCAATCGAGATGATCGCCAGGATATTAAAAAGAAAATGAGGGTTCATCTGCGACTGAAGCGCGAACATCTGCGCTTTCAGTTCATTTGTCTCGGAAATATATTCCCGCTCCATGGACTGCTTCATCTGCGCGAGCATCGCGTTGAACAGTTCCTTGAGCTGGGTAATCTCATTGCCGTAACCCGTTTCATCCAGCTCAAACTGAGGATTTTCCAGGGATACTCTGCCCGCCGACCGCACAAGCTCCTCGAGAGGCCTCGAAAGCCGTTTGATCAGAAGGATCTCCGTGATCAGCGCGACCGCGAGTACAAAAAGAATCGCGGACAGAATCATCCGGTTGTAGTAGCTGAAGATCGTCACATCGGAACTTCTCTCCCTGACAAAGAAGAACTGCCAGGGCGCGTTCTCGATATTTCTTCCGTAGACAAAATATCCGGACATGTTCACCGGAATATCCTGATCCGTTTTTCCCTGATAATCCGTGATCAGACCGGAGATTTCATCTCTTTTTGAATTTTCGATCAGCAGAGGATCCATATAAATAACTTTTCCGTTCTCATCGGACATAGTTACATAGATATCCTCGCCGACGCTTTCCACAATCTGATCAATCCACCGGACGAATTCCTGAACTTCGACATAACCGCACACCTGATCGTTCGTCGTATAGTTTTTGATCTGGCGGATCACCGAAAAATACGGATGATTCGTATGCTCCGTATCATTCAGGACATCGTCTGCCGGTTTGACATAGTAAACAAAGTTTTCATCATTTTCAAAATACTGCTGTACCGCCGCGAAACGCTCGCTGTCAAACCAGTTCCGTATGCCGGAAGCGGTTGTGACCTCGGTCGCCGTATAAACGAAGTCACGGTAATCGTTGTACAGGCAGATCCGCGCGAATCCGTCTTTTTTAAAATTGTAAGAATTCAGCAGACGCACTGCTTCGGAGTTGGTAACAGGTTCATTGATAAAATAATTATACCCGGAATCCGAACCGGATTCGACAAACAGACGAATAATATCGGGATTGGCCGCAATCTGCAGAGCTGTCTTGTCCATCATGTAAAAATGGTTGTCGATCTGACTGGCCACACTGTCCGACAGGATCTTAAATTCTTCCAGGACATTCTTCGCGATATCTCTTTTGATTCTCTGGTAAAACATGCCGCCGATCGCCAGCACCACAAACAGGATCACAACATTCTGAACCAGTATGATCTTCGTCTGAAAACGTAATTTACGGAACATTGGCGGCCTCCTTCCTTCAGGTCAGCCGGAATTGCCCTGATCTTTCCTGTACTGTTCAAAATCGCTCTGAAATTTTTCAAGAAGATCGGCCCCATCCATAGCTGTCCGTGTCGGGGCATCCGCATAATAAATATACAGCGTACTCTCAAAAAGCGCATTGAAATCCATCACATAATAGTTCCATTCAGGAATAACTCTGCCCTCTGCGATATACTTTCCCTCGATTTCATCCAGATAGGAGGGGGACTCGCCGCCGTCAACTCCTTCAAATGCCGGAAATCCCGGCCGGTCCTCAAAATAGAGCGACGCGTACTCAGGGGTTGACCACAGATCAAGCACTTTTTTAACAAGCTCCATATTGCGCGTGTTTTTATAGACAACAAATCCCGGAGAAGACATGTTTTCCGTCACTGCGTCCTCACCGCCGTCCATGGAGAGAACAAACATACCGATATCCGCCTGCGGATTCTCTTCCAGAACGCTTGCGGCGAAGAAATCGCCGTTGAAATGCATCGCCGCTTCTCCTTCCGCCACCGCTCTGACCGCATCGTCATACGAAGCGGAGGCAAAATTTTCATTTACGTACCCGTTTCGGTAAAGTTCCAGATATCTGTCGATCACATCCGCGAACTTCGGCTGATCCGTCCATTTTGCCTTTCCTTCCTTCAGAAGCTTCGCATACTCCCGCGCGCCGTCCTCTCCGAGCACTTTGGCAAAATTGTCCGACATCAGAACCTGAACCGCCCATCCGTCCTTCGGCATGTAGACCGGGATAAATCCCGCGTCCCGGATTTTCCGGCATACCTGAAGCAGTTCCTCCCAGGTAGCGGGAACTTCGGCGCCGGCCTGCTCAAACACATCCCGGTTGTAAATAAATCCGTGCACACCGGGTGTGCCAAGAAACGGAAATCCGTAGATTTTTCCGTCCGATTCGCGCGTCACGTTTTCCGGGGCGATCAGCCGGTCAACCCACGCTTCACCGCTCAGGTCGGCAAAACTCCGTTCCGGATCCACAATGCTGTAGATGGCCGGAATGTTGTAATCGATCAGATCAGGAGCTTCTCCTGAGTTCAGCTTCATGCGGAGCATATTCAGGAACTCCATATCGGGTATTATCTGCACATCAATCGTAATATTTTCCTCGATTTTCAGTTTTTCGATCATGGCCTGAAGTCCGCTGTAATACCGGGACTGCTGAATCATGGCAGTGAGCGTGGAGGATCCGGAAAAACCATAGACCACTGCGCTTAATGCCGTCAGGAACAGGCTCATAACCAATATAAATATTATTTTTTTAACTGATGTCTTTTTCATAGCGCTATTACTATATCCATGTGCATAAAGAAATATTTCTTATGCAAACATTATAAAAGATGAAATACTATTAGTAAATGTAGAAAACTAAAATAAAAGATGGAATAATTTAAAAACAAAAAGCCGGGCATCAGGCAGCCAGGCTCTCAGGTAGTCCATAGGAATGTCATGAATACTGTTCTGCCATGACGGAGATCTTACTGAACAATTGTACATGTTTTAATTTTCCGATTCCGCTTACAGAACCGTTTTATATAAAGAAATCATATAATACGACACCGTAAATGTCAATTACTTTTTATAACATAAACAACTTATTAATGCTCTGATCTTTTCTGAAATATTAAAAATACCGTTTCCCTTATGCGGGCCAGAATATGCCAAAGGCACATTCTCGCGCCGAGCGCGGCTGCGGAAGCAGCATTTTCCATGCACGCGCCCGTGCGATCGAGCAGGAGGCGTTTTTTCCTCCTGCTCGTCTGCGCGGCCCAGGTGCTGCGTCAGCAGCTGGTTTCCATGCCTGGGCCTGCGCATAGAAAAGAACTGCCGCAAAATACCCGGCAGTCCTGACACATTCCAGAACCCTTTGCTGTTCAGCTGCAGTGCAGGCTGAGCGTCCCGCTTTCCAGCGTCTTTTTTACATCAATGACCCTCTGGTTGGAACTTCCTCTCCAGTATAGCTGCGTGCTGCGCAGTTCTTTCACATATTCCCCGTCCACAAGGACATCCACATAGCCGATGATCTCATGGTCTTTGATTTCATCCCAGACCGAGCCGGTGTAAAGCCAGATCGTCTTGCCGGGAAATTTTTCCCGGATCTCTTTTGCCAGCTCCAGTATTTCCGGCTCATTTGACCGGTACAGCGGATCGCCTCCGCTGAAAGTGACCCCTGAGATATAAGGCTTCCCAAGTTCCGCAAACAGTTCTCTTTTTGACTCCTCCGTAAAGGGGATTCCTCCGTCCGGATCCCACGTGACGGGATTCTGACATTCCCGGCAGCGGTGGCTGCAGCCCGCAACCCAGAGCACCACGCGCAGGCCGTCCCCGTTCAGCATATCGTCCTTTGTTATATTATGAAATCTCATGCACAGACCTCCCGCCCCGGCTCACAGAATCAGCATCGCGTCCCCAAAGGAGAAGAAACGGTAGCGCTCCGCTACAGCTGCTTTATACGCGTCAAGCACATGCTCTTTTCCCGCCAGAGCCGACACAAGCATCAGCAGCGTGGATTCCGGGAGATGAAAATTTGTGATCAGTCCGTCGAGCACCCTGAACTGATAGCCCGGATAGATAAAAATATCGGTCCAGCCGCTGCACGGTCTGATCAGGCCGCTCTCATCGGCCGCCGACTCGATCGTTCTGCAGCTCGTCGTGCCGACGCAGATAACACGGCCGCCCTGCGCCTTTGTATCGTTGATTATCTGTGCCGCCGTCTGACTGATCCGGTAAAACTCCGAATGCATATGGTGCTGCGTGACATCCTCCGCCTTGACCGGGCGGAAAGTTCCGAGGCCGACATGCAGCGTCACCTCCGCGATGCGGACCCCTTTCTCCCTGACCGCGTCAAGAAGCTGCGGAGTGAAATGCAGTCCCGCGGTCGGGGCCGCCGCGGATCCCTCATACTTCGCATATACCGTCTGATAGCGGTTCTTATCCTTTAATTCGTGCGTAATATAGGGAGGAAGCGGCATCTGTCCGAGCCGGTCAAGGATTTCCTCGAAAATCCCCTCATAAGAAAAACGGATCAGGCGGTTCCCTTCCTCAACGATGTCAATCACTTCGCCGGTCAGCGCGCCGTCGTCCCCGAACACGATCCGCGTGCCGGGACGGGCCTTTTTCCCTGGACGAACCAGCGTCTCCCAGACGTCGTTTTCTCCGCGCTTCAGAAGAAGCACCTCAATGGCCGCTCCGGTTCCCTCCCGCGTGCCGTACAGGCGGGCCGGTATCACCTTTGTATTGTTCAGCACAAGACAGTCTCCCCGGCGCAGATATTCCAGAATATCCGTAAAATGACGGTGTGTGACAGAACCGTCCTCCTTTCCGAGCACGAGAAGTCTGGACGCGGAACGATCCTCAAGCGGATCCTGGGCGATCAGTTCCTTCGGCAGTTCAAAATAAAAGTCGGATGTTTTCATAGCTTTTCCTTTCAATAATATGTAATATCCCTGGCAGTGACCACCCATCTGCCGTCCACAAGATCAATGATCGATACAGAGCAGTTTTTCGGCACGCCCGTCCCCCAGAATTCGCTCCGCGGACAGCCGGTAATGCAGCCAAGCAGCGCGCGGGAGGCGGCTCCGTGCGTCGAAATCAGTATGGTCTTATCCTGGAAAGCTTCTTTTTCCCTCAGCTCATCCAGAAAATTTCCCGTCCGCGCGCTCAGACTGTCGAGACTCTCCCCTCCGGCAGGCGGACAGTACTTTTCCGGCGCGTCAAAAAAATAATGAAAACCGGGATCGTCGATCTCGTGGAACTCCGGAAGAATACAGCGCCCCTCCAGCACGCCGAAACTGATCTCACGGATGCGCTCTTCCATCTTAAGCGGCACCTCTCTCCCGTTCAGAATGATCTCCGCCGTCTCGGCGGCTCTTCGCAGCGGACTTGTAAATGCCAGATCAAACGGGACATCTTTAAGGGCCTGCGCGGTTATCCGCGCGAGCTCTCTGCCGTTTTCGTTCAGCTGCGTATCCGTCTGTCCCTGAAGACGTCTCTTCGTATTCCACACAGTCTCGCCGTGTCTTATTATGTAAAGTCTCATAATCTTTCCTCTCTGTCTTCGCGATCGAGCAGGAGGCGGCTTTTCCTCCTGCCCGCCTGCTGTGCCGGCAGCTGATTTCCTTATGCGGGCCTGTGATCGAGCAGGAGGCGGTTTTTCCTCCTGCCCGCCTGCGCGGCCCGTGTGCTGCGTTAGCAGCTGACTTCCTTACACGGGCCTGTGCATAATCCAAAAATGCTTCGTCCCTGAAAAACAGGGACGAAGCTTTCTTACCGGTCTGCCGGCTTCTCCGGCGCTGATATTTATTCTAACACAGGATAATCTTCTGTCAAGCACAAATTTCGCGATTGTCAATGCTGTCGGCGTCCAGTTTTGTCAGCAGGAAGCGTTCCTCGTCGCCCGTCAGCCGATCCCCGTTTATCATCTTTACCGCCACGCTGACCGATCTCCTCCAGCTCTCCGCATTCTGGAAGGGGTAATACTGATCGATCTTTTCTGCGGTTTCCAGCGCCAGGGAAAGAACGCTGCCGTCCATCTCACTTGGCTGGCTTCTCTGGTCGCAGATACAGCCCAGCGCCAGAATGCAGCAGACCAGCTCCGCACTGCTCAGTCTTCCTTTGCGGACCACGCCGCAGATCTCCTTTACGATTTTCGCCTCGGATTCAGGCGGAAGCATGCTGATCCCTTCGTTTTTCCGCAGCGCCACTCCGACCGCATGGACGCTGAACTGCAGATTGCTGCCGAGGCCTCGTTCTGTATTGCGGACATCCTTCTCGAATTCCTCGCGGATCCACGGTATATGGGTTCTTGTCTTCGCGTGGGTATACAGGCATGCCTGAAGGTACTTCGTCACACCGTGCAGCTTTTCCAGACGGTCAAGCTGATCCATATCCGCGCACACGCTCATCGTGTAGACCGCCTGGATATTGGTGGTCACTTTTGCGCCGCGCGCCGGCAGTCCCTGAAGGTCCGCCCTGATCTGATCTATACAGTGCCTTGCCAGGCTTCTCTTCTCGGCATCGCTCCAGTCCGAAGCCATCCTTCTTGCCGCGACAAACAGCCTCTGTCTCGCCTCCTCCGATCCCACAACGGACAGCGCGTCCAGGATCACTTTTGCAAATTCTTCTTTATTTCCCGCGCCGCAGATACTGTTCACGCAGGACATGATGCGCTTCGAAATATTACTTTTCTCCAACTTGTTTTTCGACTTCTCATAATTATAAATGAGCTGCAGCATATTGTTCACTTCCGCCTTGGGATTCAGCCTGCTTCCCCCCGGCGCGATGAACTTTGTTTTGATCTTCGATCTCTCGGAATTATCGATCGCGATCTCAACGCAGCCCTCTTCCATTTTCACGCCTCCGGCCTCATCTCTGCTTGTCCAGGCCTTCATGGTTATGACCTTGCTGCTTCCCATGTGAACGATAAACGCAACGTAGGCGCCGTTCGCATATTTTTCCCTGAACGTTATGTTGCCGCTTGCGATCACCCTGTAAGTCCCGTCAAGATTCCTGCTCTTGATCGGAATCGCGATCCGGTTCTGTCCCGGCTCAATCCGGAATCCGGTCATGACGGCCGACGTGTACGGAAGCTCGGCTCCCGTCGGTATGATCTTGTGCACGGCGCCGTTTTTGACGCCGAGATACAGGCTGTCATTGAGGATCGTATTTCCCCACTGGATCGCCATGGGAATCGTATCCGCCGTCCTTATGCGGGCCGCGGCTGCTCTTCTCCAGCCGTCCGTCCACAGGACATCCTCGTTCGGCGTCATCCCGGCATCGCCGAGCATTCTCATATCATCCTGCATCTCCTCATATTTGTGCAGGTAATAATGATATACCGCGGCTCCCCTCGCAACGGACTGGTCGGGATCGAGCGCCACGATGGGCTCAAAACCGAAAAATTCTTTCAGACGGTCCGTCACCATATAAAATTTTGACATCCCGCCGTTTACGATAACGGCGTCAACAGTCACATCCTCCGTTTTCAGTTTTGCGGACGCCTTCTGCAGCACATCCAGAATTGGGTATATGATATTTCTGGTATCACTGACCGACTCCATATTTTTATAGTCATCATAAACGATTTCTTTCGCCATGAATCCCGATAATATTTCTTCGATTTCTTCTTTTGAAAAAATATCATCGTAAGAGTAGCCGATCCCTCCCATGTTTCCGCCAACCGGGATCTCGATTTCATCTTCATCGTCATCCCATCCGGAACTGTAATCTTCGCCGCAGCGTTCATTTAAATCCAGCTTTAAATGTTCTGCGTATACCATAAGCTGCGGCATGATAACCGACTTTTTCTTGCGCAGTTCAAGCACTACGTCAGGGTGCTTTTCGTACTGCTTTAAATAGCGTTCATACATGGCTTCCGCAATTTTTTCATCAAAATTGTCTCCGCCAAGAAGCGTATAGCGGTTGGCCGCGATTTCATTCACCTTCAGAACCTCCGGGTTATCCTCTCTTCTCTTCAGCTCATGCATGGTGATATCAAGAGTCCCGCCGCCCAGATCAAATACCAGAACCCTTTTGGGCGTACTCAGATCCAGTATGCAGTCCGATATCTCGCCGTTGTGGATCTGATTGATCAGATCATAAATCACCGCGTTAGGCTCAGACAGCAGAACGGGGCGTTCGCTTCCGTCTGAATTCCGGACCTTGATGCCGGCAAGCTCGGCCGCGTCGCGCGTCGCCTTGCACATTGCCGAATCAAAATTCGCGGGAACTGTGATAACCGCGTCGGTGATCTCGCAGCGGTATATCCTGGAAGCCTCCCTGAGCATGTGCTTCAGCGTCCTGGACGAGATCTGCGCCGGCGTCTTATCCGGGATATCCGGGGACAGTCCTTCCGCAAGCGGTTTTCCCATCTGGCTTTTAACGGACTTCGCCACAAGATGCGGTCTCAGCGGATACTGGATTTTCGCGAAATCTCCGACCAGAGGCTCGTAATTCTTCTCCTGCCGGTAATATATGCAGGACGGCAGCGTGGGCTTCTTCATCGTCGTCAGCTTTGCCTCGCCTGAGACGGCATTATAGATATCCACACCTCTGGGGATCTCGACAACCCTGCTGACAATATTCCCGTTCGGTCTTTCGTTTATCGTCGCCAGGACAGAGTTTGTAGTGCCAAGATCGATCCCCACACAAAGATCATTATGTTCCCCGTTTCGTATTTCACGCATTAGAATTCCTCCTTTACTTTCGGTCTTGATATCTGCAGTTCCTTGTCTTTGTAAATCCAGCCGGGAGAGATTATCCTTACTATCTTTTTTTCATTCTCCGAAGCAAACGGCGTCCCCTCGTAATTGCAGAACTCAACATCGGATGCGGTCACCTCTTTTACCGAGTCGGTTTTCATGATCGGGTCAATGTGGCTGTCGCGGACAAACTGAATCAGTTTTCTGACCATCACCAGAAGCCCGTTGATCTCGATCGGAAGCTCATAGCTGTTTTTGCGGAGCGTATCGATCCCCTTTTTCAATACCAGCAGCTCGTCAAGAATACAGCCGTACTTTTCCGAATTAAGCTTTGTAAAGAAGTCGGTCAGCTCCTTTATCTTATTCGCTTCCAGCTGTTCCTCGAATTCATCCTGCAGATCCTGAAGCAGTGTGTTGGTTCTCTCCAGGTTTCTCTCCAGCTGTTCGATTCTTCTTACGGCCTGCTCATACGAAAGCTTTTTCTCGGGCCTGTTCTCCGCGGCCTGCGCCTTTTTGTCTTTGTACTGCGGAAAACCGTACGCCTCGCCGATGGAATCCGCCAGATCAAAAAAGAAATATTTTGCCAGAGTATTTCCAAGCAGATGCAGTTTTTCGGTATCGTCGGACAGGTCGATCTCCGGGAACCTTTCATAGATCATGATTGCCGCGATTCGTTCCTGGGATTTATGCCGTTTTCCATTCTTCAGCGCCGGCTCTTTTCTTGTTTTCTCGAACTTTTCATAGGCTTCTTTTCTGCCTGTCACAGCGCCCGAAAAACAGTCCACCACTCTCCTGGCCCATTGGAATAATTCCTTTCTCTCTGCCGGATTGGCCATCCTTCTGCTGCGGAATATCTGGAGTACGTCGTCCGCGCTCAGATCATACCCGTATTTCCGGTTCAGTTCCGCGGCGCATTTCGCGGGCGTGAGGTCAGAATCATGACACAGGGAAGCGAAAACCCTGTTCTCTATCACATACTCTTCTCTCATCTGCCCTCCGCGCTTCACGTTCCGGAGCACCGACTCGTGAATGTTCCGGATGATTTCTCTCACTTTTTCATTTCTGACGTTTATCATTCTGATTCCCCCGCTTTTATTTTTTATAATTTGTAAAGTTCTCTTTCTTCCGCGAAGATAAACTGTGTTCTGCAGTCGCCGTCCGACATCACCTCCTGCTCGATCGTCCTGTCAAATACAGAATATTCTTTCGCACAGTGCACTATGACCGCCTGCCGGGGATTCACTGCCTTGATAAATCTTTTCATATCCGAAAAATCCTCATGCAGCGTGAAATCCACCGGTATCTTCCGGTATCCTCCCAGAAACCGGTTCCCGGAATCGGAAGTGACAAAAATATGCGGTCCCGCAGGCGGGCTCTCCCCGATCATCTTATTATGCTGATTCATAATCGGAATCGACAGCTGTTCCATTTTCCGGATGATTCCCATGAGCGGCCTGTCTATGTAAATCGGGATTCCTCTGCGGTTCTGCTCATTTAAAGCCTTCAGAAATTCGATCCCTTTGCTGAGCTGCAAAACAACGCAGGCGGTCGGCTGACCGGTGCTTTCCGCATTTTCCAGAACAAAATTTACCTTTTTAAACAAAGAACTGGACTTTTTAACATAGTCCGGATGTTTCGCATGCAGTCCGCACAGGATCACTGTGTCGATTTTTGTATCCGCCGGCACTTTGCAGCCTTCGGTCAGCAGCGTCGGATCAAGCGAATAATCTCCGGTATACAGAATTTTCCGCTTCCCTGTATCAAACAGTATCATCATGGCCCCGGGAATATGGCCCGCCGGGAAAAACGATGCTTTGTATATCCCGAAATCGATCGTCTGCATATAGCTGACTGCCGCGATATTTTCCAGCAGGCTTTTGACCGCCAGCCTTGAATCCTCTCCGGAGTCCCTGCCAGATCCCGGATCCCCGGCGCTTCGGCTGCAGTAGATCCGGTCATACAGCTGATACTCTGTCAGCATCTTTGTTATTTCCGTCATATAAACAGCGGAACGGCCCGCGCATCCCATCAGTTTTGTCAGACAGCCGACATGATCCATATGCGCATGGGAAATATAGATCTGACCGATCTGATTCATCGACTGAACGAAAGGCGTGCTGACCAGCGAATAAAAATCCGGCTCAAACTCCAGCCCGTTTTTCTTCCCGATTCCGGCGTCCAGTATTATATTTGCGTTTCCGATGCGCAGAAAATAACAGCTGGCACCTACTCTCTGTCCGCCGCCAAGCGGCATAAAATAAATATCAGATATCATTTTTTTCCTCCGCTTACGATTGAGAATCAAACGCCTTTTCCGAATGAAAGCTTCCTGTAAAGTTTCCTGTGTTATGAGGAAAGTATAATACCAATGCCGTAAGTTCACCACTTACCAGGAGTTTACAAGTCTCGGTTTTTCCTTTTGTTTTGGCGCGCACAAAAAAATACTCTGGAAAGTTTATTTGCCATAAAGAAACTTTATGACAGACAAACCTTCCGGAGCATTGTCCCAGAAGAAAAAATTTTATTTCAGGTCCTCAGCCGGAAAGCCCGGAATCATGGGGCGGACAGCGAAACTGTTCCGGATGCGCGATATACTCGTTGAGCTCCGCGCCCGTAAAAAACAGATACATGCAGAAATACAGCCACAGCATGACCACAATCAGCGTCGTCAGTCCTCCGTAAATGGAAGACATGCTTCCGGCATATTCCAGATAAATGGAAAACGCGTACGAAAATACGGCCCAGGATATGGCGGTAAAAACCGCGCCCGGCAGCTGTCCGAGGAAGCGTTTCCGTTTGTTCGGAAGAAACACAAAGAGCAGTTCAAACAAAAGCGTCAGCACCGCGAGCGACAGAATCATCTGCAGGGCAAGCGTCACCTTCGCGTGCCTGTCGATCAGGGCCACGATGCCGCGCAGATATTCCTGAAGCCGATATCCGAAGACAAGGATCCCGATGGCAATGATCATCACGAACAGCATGATGACCGTATAGAACACGGCCCAGATACGCATGATAAAAAAATTTCTTGTCTCCTCCAGCTGATTTACAGAGTTCAGCCCGTCCGTCATGCCGATGACCGCTTTGCTCGAAGTCCAGACCGACGCAGCGGCCGACCATGACAGAATCGCGTAGGAATTATTGAACAGACTTCCGACCAGTTCCTGGATCGTCGCCGAGATTTCAAACGGCGTCGCGGTTTCGATTACCTCCAGCACAAGCTCCTGTGTCAGCGGGGTAAACTGAATGACGGTCAGCAGAAGCATCAAAAACGGAATAAAGCTCAGTATCATAAAAAACGAGGTCGCGGCCGCATGGGCGCGGACGTCGTCCCTGCTCATTTTCATCGTGAATCCCTCTGCCCACCGCGCAAGTTTTCCAATCATATTCATCGTCCGGCTCCTTGTCTATGAAGCAAAAGTTGGTAAGAAGTAAAAGCTTTATAAAACAAAAGTTTTTACGCGTAATAATATCTCAGAATCTCCTCATAGCCGGCCCCGTTCTGAGCCATGGCGGCCGCGCCGTTCTGACTCATGCCGATCCCGTGCCCGTAGCCGCCGCCGCAGACAACAATGCGGTCTGTTTCCTGAAGAACGCCGTCAGTCTGCCGCTCTTCAAAAGCCTGCCGCGCTCCAAAAGTTTCCGGTTCCTCTTCGCGGATATAAAAGTAAGCGCTTGGCAGAATCCGCATATCTTCCGCTTCCGAGCCGTCCCGCAGCAGAATTCTGGCCTGCGCGCAGCCCAGCACGCGGCGGATCTGATATTCCCCCTCAACAAGGACTTCTTCCCTGCCGTCAGAAAGCAGGATCTTCTGCACCTGCCCTTCTTCGTTCCGTTCCAGAATTTCCACGCGCCGCAGCTTTCTCCACGCGCAGCCATAGAGCTCCTCTAATTTATCCAGGATCTGCTCTTTCGGAAGCTCGGCCGACCAGCGCGTCCACGGCGAACCGTACTCCGCGTTCTCTTCCGCAGGAGCGTCCAGAAACTTCCGGAAATTTTCTTCGTTGTCAAGATCCGTCCTGCCCTCTGTCAGGCAGGATGTCGAATAGTAATAAACGTCGCCGCGGTTCATGACCAGCCCTTCTGTCAAAGCGGCCGCCTGCGCGGACAGCGCATCCCCCGGGTAGTTATTATATACCTGAAAGGAGGTGCTGTCATCCAGATCCGCCGGTTTTTTTTCTTTCCGCGCTCTGTCCATGCAGTTGACGGCGTACGTTCTCGCGCAGACGGCCTGCGCGCAGAGGGCCTGCATGGGATAGGAACTTGGCATCTCGCTGCTCACAACGCTCTGCAGATACGTTTCCAGATCGACCTCGTTCACCGCCAGGAGTCCCTCTTCTGTTCCGTAAATATAAAATTTCCCTTCATAGGCGGGATTTTTCTGTCCCCGCTTCAGCCCGGAAAGCACCAGCGGCCCTTTTCCATCCGCGGTTCTGACCGAAAGCATCTGTCCTTTTGCGAGCGCGATGCTTCCGTCCTCATACCAGTCCGTCTGTTTTTCGTTTTCTTCCGGCACACTTTCGTCCGTCTCAGACGCGCTGTCCGCCTCCCTGGCCGGCGAGATCCGAAGAACCTTTCCCGCAGGAATGACCTGCCTTTTTCCTCTGCAGCCAACGATCAGATCATCCTCCGCCGTCACAGCCAGCGCTTCATGATATTCCGTCAGATAATCATCTCCGAGGATCTGCACGCGGATTTGCAGGCCGGATTCCAGTTTTTCCAGGCAAAACGGCTCCTCTTTCTCTGTGCTTTCACCGGAAGCGGTCTCCCGCTCCGTCGCCTCTGGTTCCTGTTCCGCCGTGTTTACAGACGCCTCTCTTCCATACTCCGCGTAGCGGTGAAGCAGCGCAAATGCTGCCGCGGTCATCCCCGCGAGAAGAATACCCAGAAAAGCGGCTTCCAGCGCGCGCCGGATTTTTCCCTGTTCTCTTTTTTCCACAATTCCCTGGTCCTTTCCGGCCACCTGACAGGTCAGCGTCAACCAGACATTCTTTCGTTCTTTATTGTATTACGCGGTTCCGGATATGAGTACCGCCGTCTTTCAGATCATGCGGTATATCTCATATGACACATCCGCCATCAGGCGCTCAAACTCCGGGACATCCGTCCCGCTTCCCAGAAAGCAGAGAATAAACGGCTCCCTTCCTTCTATGACCGCCACGTCGTGCGTGATCCCCGTATCTTCCCCGGTCTTGTGGGCGATGACGGGAGCCTCCTTCAGGCAGTGCAGACGGAACGGTATCTTTCCGTTCAGCCTCTGATGCGTCAGGATCCGGTACATTTCGGCGGAGGCCTCTTTGCTGACCAGCTCTCCTCTGTAAATTTTCTCCAGCAGATCCGCCGCGTCTTTTGCCGTCACCTGATTCTCGATCCCCTTCGCCGCACTGCGGGCATCAAACATTTTTCTTCGAAAGGCTGTTTTTTCCATCCCCAGTCCGACGCGGATAAACGAGGACAGATAGCCGCTCCCGACGAGGTCAAACAGCAGATTCGCGGCCGTATTGTCGCTCACAATGATCATCAGCTCAACCAGATCCGCGACAGAAACCTCTCTTTTCCCATGAAGATAGGTGAGCACGCCGCAGGAAGGCACGCAGTCCTCTTCCTTTACCGGTATTTTGTCCTCCATGCGGATCAGCCCGTCCGAGACCGCCTGAAACACAGCCGCCATCAAAAACAGTTTGATGATGCTCGCGGCCGTCTGAGGCACATCCCCGCGGCAGGCATACTGTTCTTTGCTGACAAGATTTCTGTATACAAAGCTGACCGTTCCGGGAAGCTTTTCCAGCCTCGCTTCCAGGCGGTCAAAATACGCGCCGCGCTCACACGCCGGACTGCAGGTGGCTCTGTTTTGAAAAATACTTCCATATCCGGTTATTTTACCCGCAAGATCCTCCCTGTAATCAGCGTCGTCCGGATTCAGACTGTTGACCGTGACACAGGGCGTCGCCGAAAACGCCGTCGCGTGAATATAGCGGCCCGCTCCGAGATACACCGCCACATGTCCGGGAAAAAAGATCAGGTCGCCTTTTTTCAGACTGTCCGCGGAAATCTCCCGCACCGCGTAGCCGCCGGGCATTCCGGCGTCGCGGTAGATCAGCGCTCCGTTTTCCATATAGCAGATAAACGCGAGCCCGGAACAGTCCAGGCCCTGCGAGGACTTTCCGCCCCAGCGGTACTGCGTGCCAAGATACGCCGCGGCGCTTCGCGCGACTCCTTCCCGAAACGCTTCCTCCCGCTCCGGCGGGATTTCTCCGAATTTTTTGAAATAAGATTTCCGGTCTGCCGCATCCGCAAGCAGATAACCGTCGTCGTCCATACGCTCTCTTAAATAAACGGTGTGCACATAGCCTTCGTTTCCGGCCGCCGTCCGGATCCTGCTCCAGCCTTCTTCCTCTTTCATGCTGTCATTCTCCCGAACCGCTTTCTGCCCGTCCTTCCCGCCGTCCGGATCCTCCCGCTTCAGATATCCGAAATCCGCTTCCCCGCCGTCTGACAGCTCGACGAACGCGTTCTTTTCCAGCAGTTCCAGAGGAAGCCCCTGCACCTTAGGTTCCGCGAGAAGATCCGCTTCCCCGATGCCGACAGCCCGGAATCTCTTCTTGTCCTGCCTTTTGAGGAGTTCCGCGCGGCTGACCGCACTCACACAGCTTTCCTGGATATAACCGCTGTAGCCGTAGTGCGTCTCCGCTTTCACCCATCCGTTTTCCGCCGTCTCCAAAAACAGGCGGACCGCCCACCCGGAAAAAATCTCGTCCACAATCTCGCTGCTGTTCTGATCCGCGCTCCCGCCGGGCATCCTGCGCAGATAACAGTGTCCGGAAGTTACAATCGCAAACTGCTCCGCCATCTCTCTCACCCTCCAAAATCTTCCCGTCCCGGCAGGATCCTGCCGGAATCAGGACAATGTTTCAAATGAAACCGGAACCATCGTGATCCCGATTCCGCTCTCCTCGGTCAGCAGAATATCCGGACCGCGGTATATAGGACCTCCCTGATACGGATCAGCGCTGCAAAGCGACGGGCCGTCCAGATCCGCCATCGTGACACAGCTGCGCGCCGCCGCGAGGTGAGCCCCCGCGCTGACCGCCACCTTGCTCTCAAGCATACAGCCAATCATGCATTTTACCTCGTTTTTCTGCGCGAGATCGCAGATTTTCAAAGCGTTGTGAATTCCGCCTGTCTTCATAAGCTTGATGTTGAGAAGATCCGCCGCGCGCTCCTCGATAATCCGCTCCGCATCTTCGACAGAAAATACCGCCTCGTCCGCGAGGATCGGCGTATTTACCTGGCCTGTCACATACTTCAGTCCTTTGAAATCATGGCCGGATACCGGCTGCTCCACAAGCTCGATCCCAAGACCGGCGTCTTCCATCGCCCGGATCGTGCGCACGGCTTCCTCCCTCGTCCAGCCCTGATTGGCGTCCACGCGGATCACAATCTCGCTGCCGACAGCTCTTCGGATTTCACGGATCCGCTCAACGTCCCTGGCGCCGCCTTTTCCGACCTTTACCTTGAGGATCCGGAATCCCTGTCCGACCGCGCGGAGACTGTCGCGCACCATCTCTTCCGTATCGTTGACGCTGATCGTCAGATCCGTCTCAAGCCGCGTCTTTGCCTGCCCCAAATCCCCTTTTGCGAGCATCCGGAACAGCGGCATTCCTTTTTCCCTGGCGTACAGATCATAGAGCGCGATATCGACCGCGGCTTTCGCGGAAGTGTTTTTCGCGATGCTCTTTTCCATCTTTTCCATAACCGCGTCAATCTCATCGAGATCCATTCCAAGAATCGACGGGGCGATATAGCCGCGGACTGCCGCCTCGATCGACTCCTTCGTATCGCCTGTGATCACAGCCGTCGGCGGCGCCTCGCCGTAGCCGGACATCCCGTCCTCCGTCTCGATTTTCACAATCAGGTCGTTCACGCTGTTCACCGTCCGAAGAGCCGTTTTAAACGGAGTCACAAGCGGTATGTCGATATAGCCCAGCGAAATGCTCTTTATCTTCATAATTTCCTCCATATGCTGTAAAAAGGCAGCAAATACAGACCGCTGCTGCCTTTTCGTATCCATGCAAAAGAAAAACCGCGGCAGATCAGGATCCTTTCGGAAAAACCTTTCAGGTGTCCGCCCGAAGGTATTCCTGACTGCCGCGGCACAGAGCTGCTGTTCACTTTGTCAGCGGCAGCAGCTTCTGTTAAATTGCCACGTGTATCTCAGCCTTTACTTCTGTGTCAGATAGGTGAATACGAACATACTGCAGTTGTAAACCAGCCCGTCGTACATATCATCGTGGAACAGATATTTGTTCATCGAATGAAGGAGCACCGATACCGGAAGATCCTTTGCGAGGACTGCCTCACACTCTTTGTAGTGCTCCCACTGCTCCGCCTGATCAGAGGTAGAGATCGCCGCGTTGTAGGCAGCTGTGAACTCTTCGCTCTCCCAGAACGCATCGGAGTTGAGCATGGAGCTGTACATGTTGGAGAGATCCTCATAATCCATGAACCAGCCGAAGTAGGCAACGTCATAATTTCCCTCGTCCCTGTCGGTGAAGAAGTTCTCGGACGTCTCAACTGTCGCGTCGATCCCGAGCACGTTCTTCCAGTCGCTCGCCACCATCTCGGCGACTTCCTTGCGGCTCGCATTGTTGACGATGTATTTCAGAACCGGGAAGCCCTGGCCGTCCGGATATCCCGCGTCGGCAAGAAGCTGCTTCGCCTCTTCGCAGTTGCCCTCATAGTTGTCTATATCGAGCCACGGATCGGCATACTCTGTGAAGTCCACGCCTTCCGCGTTCGTGTAGCCGCTGCTCGCGTACGTGATGCCCGGCTCGTCGTTCATGGCACGGATATCCATGATACGCTGACGGTCGACCGCAAGAGCAAGAGCTTTGCGGACGTTGACATCCTGAAGAGCCTCTGCGCCCGTGCCGCCTTTCTCCGGATCCTGGTTCAGGTTGAACATGATGCAGTAGTTGTTGTTGCCGGGCACATAGTGAAGGCCCTGGCCGTCCATACGCTCAACTTCCTCATCCGGGATCAGATCGGAATAAACATATTCGCCGTTCTCGAAGCTCGCAAGAGCGGACCGCTCTTCCGTGACGAGATACCAGTTGATCTTCTCAACCTGAATGTTCGCGGCGTCATAGTAGTCGTCGCGCAGTTCCATCGTCATCACGGACTGATGCTGCCAGTCGGTCAGCTCATACGGTCCGTTGTAGACTGCCTTGTCCGGATCTGTCGCGTAGGTCTCGCCGTCGCCGTAGAAGTCCTCCCGGATCGGGTAAGTCGGCGGGAACGCGAGCACAGACGGAAGGAACGCCGTCGGGGAAGCCAGGTGGATCACGACTGTCTTGTCGTCCGGAGCTTCGTACGGATTGTCCGGGTTGGTCAGATCAGACAGAAGCGCCTCATAGCTTTGCGCCGCCTCTTTCAGAGCATTGAATCCGAAAATGAAGTCCTGCGCGGTGACAGGCTGTCCGTCGGACCATGTGATGTCGTCTCTCAGCGTGAAAGTCCAGTCAAGACCGTCCTCGCTCGTCTCCACGGAAGCAGCCTGGCCGAGTACTACCTCACCGCTGGCATCCAGCTTGTACAGACCCTCAAACAGATGACGGCATGCGGAAAGACCGTTCAGCGCGCCGCACTCGGACGTATCGAGCACCATGCTGTCCTCGCCGCCGCCGGTGACGGAGATCTCAAATTTTCCTCCCTCTTCCGCAAAAACACCCGTAACCGGAAGAGAAGACACGGTCATGGCAAGCACCAGAGCCGCGGCAGCCAGTTTGTTACGTTTTCTCATAGTAAATCCTCCTTAAAAAATTTATATGCACTCCGGCACGCGGTTTAAAGCATTGTCCCTCCCGCGCGCCGAAGAGATATACTGCATCAGACAGTATTCTCCCTCTCTTATTTTTTCATCTTCGGATCAAGCGCGTCGCGCAGGCCATCCCCGAACAGATTGAACGACAGAATGATCAGACTGATCAGGATCGCCGGAAATATGACGCGGTACGGATTGGAATTGATGCCGTTGAGCGCCTCGGAGGTCAGGGAGCCAAGGCTTGCCATCGGCGCGGCGACTCCGATTCCGATGTAGCTGAGGAACGCCTCCGTAAAGATCGCCGACGGAATCTGCAGCATAACGGTCGCGATCAGCTGCCCGATACAGTTCGGGAGAAGATGCTCGCGGATCATCCTGCCTCTGGAACAGCCGAGCGCGTTCGCCGCCGTCACATATTCCAGATTTTTCAGCTGCAGGATCTGTCCGCGCACGATACGCGCCATGCCGACCCAGTACAGGCAGCCGTACACGATGAAGATCGCGATCAGTCCGGATCCGATCCGGCGCAGCCCGTAAAACGCAGGCACCGTGTTGATCAGCGTATCCAGCGGTTCGCTGATGATCATCTTGATCACGACGATCAGCAGGATTTCCGGGATGGAATAGACAATATCGACAAGACGCATCATCGCGATATCAACCTTGCCGCCGATCAGTCCGGAAATCGATCCGTAGATGCTCCCCACGATCATGACGATCACCGCGGACACGATACCGACCAGCATGGAGATCCTCGTGCCGATCATGCAGCGCACAAGCAGGTCGCGGCCGATACGGTCCGTGCCGAACGGATGCTTCAGGCAGGGCCACATCGCCTCGTCTCCCCTGACCTGCTGGTCATACGTATACGGCGAGAGCATCGGTCCGACAAAGGCGAAGAACATCAGAACCAGGATGATCACCAGAGCGGCCATCGCAATCTTGTTTGCCTTCAGCCGCTGCCAGCTCGCTTTCCAGTAGCCGACTTCCTCCGTATTCAGCGATTCCTCCCCGAAAAAATCACTCCCAAGAGGGGCAAAATCATCCGGTGAAATTTTATTCTGCATCGATAACGCATTTATTTTCATACCCATCATCCTTACTCAAAACTAATTCTTGGATCAACAATCTTGTACAGAATATCACAGATCAGATTCATGAGCACGATCAGGGTCGAATAGAAAATCGTGATCCCCATGATCATCGTATAATCCCGCCCGCTGATGGAGCTCACGAAATATCTGCCAAGTCCCGGAACACTGAATACGCTCTCGGCGACAAACCCTCCGGTCAGGATCGAAGCCGTCAGCGGCCCAAGATACGTAATAACCGGGATCAGAGAGTTTTTGAGCGCATGGATAAACACCACGACGAACTCGGACATTCCCTTTGCCCTCTCGGTTCTTAAATAATCCTGATTCATGACTTCCAGAATGCTTGCCCGCGTAAGTCTTGTCAGATAACAGGTCGGATACGTCGCGAGCGTGAGCATCGGCATGATCCATCCGCCCGGCTTGTTGTAGTTGAGCGGCAGAATGTTCCATGAGACCGCCAGGACGATCATCAGAATCGCCGCGACAACATAGCTCGGCATGGATATGCCAATGGACGAGAAAATCCGCACCAGGCCGTCAGGCAGCCTGTCCTTTGTCAGACCGGCGATGCATCCCAGCGTGATCCCGGCAATGACCGCGAGAATCAGCGCGCGGATACCGAGCTTCATGGATACGGAAAACGATTCAAAGATGATCGTCCGCACCTCGCGGCCTTTCTGCAGCACATAGCTCGTGCCCATATCTCCTTTGGCAAGATTTTTCAGATATTTTTCATACTGTATGTAGATCGGCTGGTCAAGTCCGTATTTTTCGATCAGCTTCTGGCGGGATTCCTCCGTCGCTTTTTCCGACATGAACGGATCGCCGGGCATCAGATTCATCAGAAAGAACGTGATCGTGACAATCGCGAAAATGCTGACGACGGCCAGCAGTATCCGCTTGATGATATATCTTGAAAGCTGCATACTGACCTCCTTTACAGGTTATGGCAGGCTGCGTAATGCCCGTCTTTGACTTCTTTAAGCGCCGGCATCCTTCCTGCGCAGCCGGGTTTTGCCTTCGGACAGCGCGTGCGGAACGGACAGCCCGAAGGAGGCGCGAGCGGACTTGGAATCTCGCCTTCCAGACGGATCCTCTTCCTTGCGGCGCTCACATCCGGATTCGCGATCGGGATCGCCGACAGCAGCATCTGCGTATACGGATGAAGCGGATTGGAATAAAGCTCGGCGCTGCTTGTCAGCTCCACCATATGTCCGAGGTACATCACGCCGATCCTTGTGCTGATGTGCTTCACAATCGCGAGGTCATGCGCGATAAACAGATAGGTGAGCTTCTGCGTCTCCTGCAGTTCTTCCAGCATATTGATGATCTGCGCCTGGATCGACACATCCAGAGCCGAGACCGGTTCATCGCAGACGATAAAGCCCGGCCGGACCGCAAGCGCCCGCGCGATGCCGATCCTCTGGCGCTGCCCGCCCGAAAACTCATGCGGGAAGCGGTTGTAGAACTCCGTGTTCAGCCCGACAAGCCGCATCAGCTCCAGGATCCTGCCGCGCCGTTCCGTCTTGTCCGCGCAGAGTTTGTGGATATCCATCGCCTCGCCGATGATATCCCCCACCGTCTTTCTGGGATCGAGAGACGCGTAAGGGTCCTGGAATACAATCTGCATTTTTCTCCGGTATTCCTGCATATCCTTGCCGAGAATCGACTTCCCCTCATAGAGAATATCCCCGGCGGTCGGCTCCTCAAGCCGCAGGATCGTCCTGCCCAGCGTCGTTTTCCCGCAGCCGCTCTCGCCCACGATGCCGAGGGTCTCGCCGCGGCGGATAAAAAAGCTTACGTCGTCCACAGCTTTCAGGTCCGTCTTTTTTATAAAACCGGTACGTACCTGAAAATATTTTTTCAGATTTTTAACCTCCAGCAGAACGTCTCCCTTTTCGTCCGTCCTCTGGTCCTGTACTACTGTATCAGCCATACGGTAATCCCTTCATTCATTAATTCATTCATGTTTATGCCTGATTCATCCGCGCTTTCACAAGCCGGATCCGCCGCGGGATCTGCCTGTTTCGGCCGGCGCCTTTCCTTCCGGCGTTCCCTCACATCCGCGCGCGGTTTTCAGGCTTTGGTTCCGGCGAGCGCGTCCCTCACCAGCTTCCAGCAGGCCGCGCAGTGCGTATCGTCGATTTCAATCTGAGGAGGCTCTTCCCGCACGCAGACGCTCATCGCGGATTCACACCGCGGGGCGAACGCGCACCCCGGCTTCAGACAGCTCATGTCAGGCGGATTTCCCCGGATCGGCCTGAGCTTTTCATTGACATCGCTGTCGATGTCCGGTACGGAAGCGAGAAGTCCCTCCGTATACGGATGCCGCCGCTCATAGAAAATCTGTCTGCTCTTTCCCTCTTCCACGATCCTGCCCGCGTACATGACGATGATCTTATCACAGATATCGGACACGACGCCGAGATCATGCGTGATAAATATGATCGCCATGCCAAGCTTGTCCTTCAGTTCCTTCAGAAGATCGATGATCTGCGCCTGAATCGTCACATCCAGCGCGGTCGTCGGCTCATCCGCGATCAGAAGCTCCGGATCGCACGACAGAGCCATCGCGATCATGACCCTCTGGCGCATGCCTCCGGAAAATTCATACGGATACTGCTTTATACGGCGCTCCGGCTGGTTGATCCCTACCATCTCCAGCAGTTCGATCATGCGCTTCTCTCTCTGTTTTCTGGTAAGGTCCGTGTGTTTTTTCAGCGCTTCATTCAGCTGATAGCCGACCGTAAAAAGCGGGTCGAGCGACGTCATGGGATCCTGAAAGATCATCGCGATCCGGTTCCCTCTAAGATCCATGAGCTCCTGCTTTGACATTTTCAGGATATCTTTCCCTTTGAACAGAATTTCCCCGCTCTTTACTTTTCCGCTCGACGGAGTCAGACGGAGGATCCCGTGGCTTGAGACGGACTTGCCGCTCCCGGATTCTCCCACGATACCGAGAACCTCTCCTCTGTTCAGCGTATAGCTGATGCCCCGCACCGCCTGCACCTCGCCGCTCTTGTTAAAAAAAGATATCGACAGATCCTTTATCTCCAGAAGAATCTCCTCTTTTTGCTTATTTTCCATACAGTCCTCACTTTGCCTTGCCTGGCAATAACGAAAAATGGCGCAGATCACCTCTTCATCCAGGCCTCTGCGCCAAACATGCGTATGTTCTCTGTTACAAATGATTATAATCCTGTACTTACTTACTTGTCAAGTTTGTTTGCAATTTTATTTGTATCGCGAAAATATTTTGGTTACTTATATCCCTGTTGAATTAACATAATTTACAAGCCCTTCCGCCGCGATAATCTTCTGCATGAATTCCGGGAAGGCCTGCCCCTTAAATTCCGTTCCTTTTGTCCGGTTATAGATCATGCCGCTGTCAAAATCGACCTCCACCTGATCACCGTTCTCAATTCCGCGGGAAGCTTCCGGGCACTCTATGATCGGAAGTCCGATGTTGATCGCGTTCCGGTAAAAGATCCGCGCGAACGTCTCCGCGATCACACAGCTCACGCCGGCCGCTTTGATCGCGATCGGCGCGTGCTCCCGAGAGGATCCGCAGCCGAAATTCTTGTCCGCGACAATAATGTCGCCTTTCTTTACCTTATGGATAAAATCCTTGTCGATATCCTCCATGCAGTGCTGCGCCAGCTCCGACGGATCCGAAGAGTTCAGATAGCGGGCCGGGATAATCACGTCGGTATCCACATTGCTGCCGTATTTAAAAACTGTTCCATTCGCTCTCATAAGCGCGCCCTCCTATAATCCAAGCTCATCCGGAGCCGAAATCTTTCCTGTCACAGCGCTTGCGGCCGCTACCGCCGGGCTTGCCAGATATACCTCGGAACCGACATGTCCCATACGGCCGACAAAATTGCGGTTCGTCGTCGATACGCAGCGCTCCTTGTCGGCGAGAATACCCATATAGCCGCCGAGACACGGACCGCAGGTCGGTGTGCTGACAACCGCGCCCGCCTCGATAAAAGTCCGGAGAAGTCCCTCGTCCATCGCCTGCAGATAGACGGCCTGCGTCGCCGGAATCACGATACAGCGGATTCCTTTTTTCACTTTGCGGCCTTTCAGTATTTCGGCAGCAGTGCGGAGATCGCTGATCCGTCCGTTTGTACACGAACCGATGACCACCTGGTCGATCACGACATCCTCTGTTATCTCATCGACGGTCTTTGTGTTCTCCGGCAGATGCGGAAACGCGACAGTCGGTTTCAGAGCGGCAAGATCGATTGTATATTCCTCATCGTACGCGGCGTCCGCGTCCGCCTCATAAACCTTATACGCTCTCTTTGAATGTTCCTTCATATAGGCGGCCGCTTTCTCATCGACCGGGAAGATCCCGTTCTTCGCGCCGGCTTCGATCGCCATGTTCGCGATTGTGAAACGGTCGTCCATCGAAAGATTCTCCACACCGTCCCCGACGAACTCCAGCGATTTGTAAAGAGCTCCGTCCACGCCGATCATTCCGATCAGATGAAGAATCACATCCTTGCCGCTCACCCACCTGGAAGGTTTCCCGGTCAGCGTGATCCTGAGCGCGGACGGCACCTTGAACCACGCCCTGCCCGTCGCCATGCCGGCCGCCATATCCGTACTGCCGACACCGGTCGAAAACGCTCCGAGCGCGCCGTATGTGCAGGTGTGAGAATCCGCCCCGATGATCACGTCGCCCGCGACGGCAAGTCCTTTCTCCGGGACAAGCGCGTGCTCGATTCCCATCTCTCCCACGTCAAAGTAATTGGTGATCTCATGCCTTGCGGCAAACTCGCGCACGCATTTGCAATGCTCGGCCGATTTGATGTCCTTGTTCGGAATAAAATGATCCATAACAAGCGCGATCTTATCTTTGTCAAATACTTTGTCTTCCTTGAATTTATCCATCTCATGAATGGCGACCGGGGAAGTAATGTCGTTTCCGAGGACCAGATCCAGATCGGCTTCGATCAGCTGTCCCGCCTCCACAGACGGAAGACCTGCCGCGGCGGCCAGGATCTTCTGTGTCATAGTCATTCCCATTTTCATTCCTCCTGGATTTGTTATAAAATTCAGAGCGGGCAGGAGGCGGTTCTCCCTCCTGCTCGCCGCGCGGCCCGCATGCTGCCTCAGCAGCTGATTTCCATATGCGGGCCTGTGCATACACAAGGCTGCCGCAGTCACCACTGCGGCAGCCCCGAAAAACGCGTAACCCGATATCAGATTAGTTGTTGATCAGCTTGTCCTCGCCGTTCCAGCTGTACAGCTTGCGGACTTCCTCACCGACGATCTCTGACGGATGTTCCGCTGCCAGTTTGCGCATCGCCTTGAAATGCACCTGTCCGCCCGCGGATGACATGTCAAGCAGGAAATCCTTCGCGAAGGAACCATCCTGGATGTTCTTCAGGATCTGCTTCATGGCCTTCTTCGTCTCAGCCGTGATGATCTTCGGACCTGTGATGTAATCACCGTACTCAGCCGTATTGGAGATGGAGTATCTCATTCCCGCAAAACCTGACTGATAAATCAGATCAACGATCAGCTTCATCTCATGGATACACTCAAAGTAAGCGTTCCTCGCGTCATAACCTGCCTCAACCAGGGTCTCAAAGCCCGCCTGCATCAGAGCGCAGACACCGCCGCAGAGAACTGCCTGCTCACCAAAAAGGTCTGTCTCCGTCTCTGTACGGAAGGTCGTCTCAAGCACGCCTGCTCTTGCGCCGCCGATTGCCAGAGCGTAAGCAAGCGCGATGTCAAGCGCTTTGCCCGTAGCATCCTGCTGTACCGCAACCAGACACGGAACACCCTTGCCCGCCTGATATTCGCTTCTGACTGTGTGGCCCGGTCCCTTCGGAGCGATCATTGTGACATCAACATAGGGCGGCGGAACGATACAGCCGAAATGAATGTTGAAGCCGTGCGCAAACATCAGCATGTTGCCTTCCTCAAGGTTCGGCTCGATATCCTTCTTGTACATAGCCGCCTGCTTCTCATCATTGATCAGGATCATGATGATATCCGCCTTCTTTGCGGCCTCTGCGGTCGTATACACTTCGAATCCCTGCGCAACTGCCTTGTCCCATGATTTGCTGCCCTCATAGAGTCCGATGATTACATTGCATCCTGACTCCTTCGCATTCAGCGCATGTGCATGTCCCTGGCTGCCGTAGCCGATTACCGCGATCGTCTTTCCCTCAAGAAGAGACAGATTGCAGTCCTTCTGATAGTAAATATTTGCTGCCATTTTCCTCATCCTCATTTCTTTTTATTAATAAAAGGTATTTGCCTTTTATATCATAGATAACGTATGTCGTCCGATCCCCTGGAAAGCCCTGTGATGCCGGTACGCGCCAGCTCCAGGATCTCATATCCTTCCAGAAGCTTGATAAACGCGTCGATCTTGGACTGCTGTCCGGTAAGCTCGATGATCAGGGAATCGCTTCCCACATCGATGATGTTCCCCCGAAATACATTTGCGATCGTAATGACCGCCTGACGATCCTGCGCGTCCACACGCACCTTTACCAGCACCAGCTCACGGCTGACACTGTTCTCGCCCTCCAGAATCTTGATATCCACAACATCAATCAGCTTGGCAAGCTGTTTCGTAATCTGGTCCAGGATCAGCTCATCTCCCGATACGACGACTGTCATCCTCGAATATCTCGGATCGGCCGTTTCCCCGACGGTCAGACTGTCGATGTTATATCCGCGGCGGCTGAACAGCCCGGCCACGCGGCTCAAAACGCCGGACGTATTGTCTACCAGCAACGATAGTACCCGTTTTTTCATATACATCATACCCCTGCTCTGTTTTAGCGTTTTCCGGAAAACGGCTGGTCATCCGCTTCACCGTATTACACTGATTTCATGCCATTCTACCAAGTATCAGTTTTTTTGTCAATATACCGTCACTCAAAATAATCGGCAATCGTATCTGCCACGGCATTCGCCATTTTGTTTTTGTGACCGTTATAAAAATCCATGTCGTCTTTATCGTCAATAAATGCGCTTTCAAGCAGACCGTAGGAAACGCCGAGTCTCTGGCAGAGATTCATGTTGAGCAGGTCGCTGCGTCCGAGCACTCCCGAATTATACTGCCTGAAGCCTGTCGCGACAACCGCCCTGACGATGGCCGCGTCCAGAGAATACTCTTTCTTTGACGTGCTGACCAGTATGCTGACGCCTTTGAAGACCCCGTCCCCGGTGAAGTCCCGGGCGGCCGCGTCAAAGTGAATCTCCAGCACATAGTCATAATTCGCAAAATTCGGAGAAGGCCCCGGCTTCTTCCCGGCATTCACCTGGTAGCAGTCGTACTCCTGATTGTACATCGTCACCTGGGTCTTCTGGCACTTCGCCTTCAGCCTGTTGTAGATCAGGGTCGCGAATTCCCGGGTATAATTGCTCTCCATATACTGGAGGCCTCCCATTGTGGAAGTCGCGCCGGGATCCCCCTGTCCGTGTCCCGCGATGATCAGAACAGCCGCGCTCACGTCGGCAATCCCGTCTCCATCGAGCTGGACGCCGTCCACCACTGTATTTTTCGCCATGACGCCGTCCGATTCAAAATAATACCGTCTGCCGCCGATCTTATTCCAGCCGGTCAGCGCGGCTCCGTTTTCATAATAATAAGTGTTTCCCGCGATCTCAACCCAGCCGTCCGCCTGCACCGTGCGTTTCCCGTCCGCGCCGACGACCCAGCCGTCCGGCGTCACACAGTTCGTCAGACGCCTTCCGCTCTCGTCCACATAATATTTATTCCCGATCCAGCGGCTTGTTTTGAGTTTCCCCGTGACCGTAAAGCAGTAATAATAGTCTCCGATCTTTTTCCAGCCCGTTTTGTAAAGACGCCCGAAAACGCCCGCGGTCTGTTTCGTCTGCCCGTAATACTGGGATCCTCTGTAACTGATCCAGCCCGTTTTCGCGACGCCGTTCACGCTGAGAATATAGGTATAGTTCCCGATGGTTTTCATGCCGGTACAGAGACGTCCGATAACTCCCAGCGCGCCCGTCTCCTCAAAATACCGGAATTTTCCGCTGGCCAGCTTATTCCAGCCCGTTCTCATCTTCCCGTTGGCCCGGAAAAAATACTTGTTGTTTTTAATCGTGGTGAGCCCCTTTGCCATGCTCCCCTCCGGCACGGTTCCCTGACCGGCTTTCGCGAAATAATACCAGTCTTTCCCGATCTTCATCCAGCCTGTGACCAGCCTCCCTTTTTTGTCATAATAAAACCGGAAGCCGCTCTGATCATACCAGCCCGGCGTCCCGTTTGACGGAGCCGCGATCTGACCGCCCTGTGCGGCCTCGGTCTGCGGCTGCTGTCCGTCCTCCGCTTCCGAGGCGGAAGCGAGATAAGACCGTCCGGCCAGCAAAAGCAGAAACAGCATGATGAATAATCCATACCGCGACAATTTTTTCATAAAGAATCTCCCCATTTCTTCTGAACTGTTAAATTTGTTTTAAATTCTATCACAGGAATATTGCAATTTCAAGATTAAACCTGGACAATAAAAAGACTGCAGGATTCCCCGCAGTCTTTTTATTGTCCGGTCACAGCCTCTGTTCCTGGCATATCTCTTTATATTTTCCGTAAAAATATTCAATAATGCTTTTCCGCGTCACAATGCCGATGAAAATTCCGTTGTCGTCCACAACCGGGACGAAGTTCTGATTCATCGACGTCATCACAAGATCCTCAATCCTGCAGTTTATGTTGACCGGCTGATTATCACGTTTGCGCTGCATCTGCCTCACCGTGATATTTTCGATCTCGTGCAGATCCACGACTTCCCTCCGCTTCAGTTCCCACAGGATGTCTCCTTCCGTCAGCGTCCCGAAATAATGTCCGTCTCTGCTGATCACCGGAACCGCGCTGTACTTGTGATACTCCATCTTTTCGATCGCCTGACGCATGGTATAATCGTCATAGAGATATGCCACTTCACCCTTTGGCGCCAGATAAAACAAGATATTCATGCCTTTTCCTTTCCTACTGTCTTCTGCAAATTTGCCGTACATGTCTGTCGTATCATGATCCAAAAGCGTTTAGTTTGTTATTATTTTACCATACTTCGATCGTCTTTTCAACGAAATATACAAGTTTTTAAGTTTTCTTAAGGTTTTTTTATTCTTTTTTCACATTTGGCCTCATATTCGGCATAACGCAAAGATCCCCCGCGCGGAATCTCTTCCGCACAGGGGGGTACCGTTCACTCCCCTTCGGGTTGTGAACATAACAACGCTTCGCGATGCACAGAAATGCTGCTAATGCAGTATTTCGTGCTGCAATTCTCGGGATTTCCGGGCATTCGCCCGAAAATCACCTCGTGGGATATTTCATTTAAGCTTCAGCCTTAAACGGTCTTCTTCGGCAGTCTTTTGTCGATCATATTCATGAGCTGATCGGTACATTTCAGAGGCGCAATCAGAGCCGCGTCAGCCGCCGCCGCAAGCTTCACGTCTTTGCAGGCAAGCACTCCTCCGGATATCTCGCCGGCCTGCGCGCAGCGGTATGCCGGAAGCTTCTCGTTCATTTCATCGGAGATGTCCTTCTCCTCGTCGAACGGCATTTCCACTTCATAAACGTGCGCCAGTTCCGCGGCAACTTCCCAGTTGGTAAATGCCACGTCTTCCTCGATCGCCTGGCTGACCACCTGAATTCTGCGCTCGGTGTTCGTGTAGGTGCCGCTGGTGGAAGCAAAGCCTGTACCCGGAATCACCACATCCGCAGCTTTTGCCGCCTCTGTCATATGGGTATCGCAGACCATCAGGAACGCGAGATCCTTCAGAAGCGCCGGATCCGGATCCTCGCCGAATACCAGAAGCGCCTTTACGCCTTCGAGAGCCTCGGCTCCCGCGGTCACGCCCAGATCGATCAGACCCTGGCTGTTGTTCTTCGCCTTCAGCTCCAGAATACCGTCGCGGGCTTTCCCGATGTGGCCGGAAACGGCCGCGATATCGGCAAGCAGTACGGCGGCTTCCACAGAAACCACATTCTGCTGGAATACGATCATGGCCTTCTTCGCGTCCGCGTAGAGCTGTGCGACCGCCTTCACCTCATCGCAGACGACGGCGTTCTCTACCGATGCCTTAAACTCATCATATCCGGCCAGACCTGCCCCTTTGCCCATATCGAGCAGCGCCTTGGCGACACCTTTCAGGAAGCTCAGATCGTTGTCCGTAACAACAGTCTTGTATACAAAGCTCATATGATCCTGCTCATAACCCTTCGGATTTACCAGAATCACCTTCGCTCCGTTTGCCGCGGCCTGTTTCAGTTTCAGGCGGATGACCTGATTTTCCTTCGCGATGAAGCCCGCGCACAGGATCACTTCCGCGGAGAGCAGCTCATCGATCGTGTTCGGAGAAGCGTTGACGCCCAGCACTTTCTCCAGACCATTCTCCCTGTTGTTGAAGCAGAGCGTCTTCGCGCCGATCGCGTCGGCCAGCTTCTTAACCGCATATGCCTCTTCATTTGTATAGCGGTCAGAAATAGCAACCGCGACAGCATCCTTGCCGTACTTCGCCGCAAGCGATTCCGCTTTCTTTGTGGTCAGGACAAAGGCCTCGTGATAATCCACTTCGGTCAGTTCCCCGTTCTTCTTCGCCATCGGCGCAAGGATCTTTCCTTTCGTCACCGCGCAGTCAAAACCGAATTTGCCGCGTCCGCAGAGAAGTCCCTTGTTCACGGCGCCGGCCTTATCCGGAAGCGCCTTCACAAGCATGTCTCCGTAAGTCTCCAGATGGATCGAACAGCCGACGGAGCAGTACGAACAGATGGTATCCGTCGAGTCAGTAGCCAGCGGAACGGATTTCTCCAGCGGCAGTCTCTCCTGCAGAGCGCCGGTCGGGCATACGCTCACGCACTGGCCGCAGGAAATACAGCCTGTCTCGGAAAGCGGCTGCTCCAGCGCCGGCTTCACAACCGTATCAAATCCGCGGTGTACAAGACCAAGTGCTCCGACACCCATCACCTCGTCGCAGGCACGCACGCAGAGTCCGCAGAGGATACACTTGTTCGGGTCGCGGAGAATGAACGGATGCTCGTCATTGTACTCCACCTCGTTGATATCTCCCGCAAAGCGGTCCGGCTTCACGTCGTACATATTCGCGTAGGAAATCAGTTTGCACTCGAAGTAGTCCTTGCAGCCGCATTCCAGGCAGCGGTGCGCTTCCTCCACGGCCTGCTTCTCGTCATACCCGAATACAACCTCGGTAAAGTTGTCTTTTCTCTCCTCGGCGTTCAGCTGTCCCATCTTCGGACGGCACATTCTCTCTCTGTCCTCGAAGGTCTTTTCTGTCACATCTTTCTTTGTCACGTAATAGTTCGGCTCGTAGGCAATCGTCTCTCCGCGCAGATAAGCGTCGACGACCTGACAGCTCTTCTTTGCGTCCGCAATGGATTCCACCGCGATGGAAATCTTGTCATTGCCGCAGTCGCCGCCGGCAAACACGCCGGG
Source organism: uncultured Lachnospiraceae bacterium (assembly GCA_947630005.1). Taxonomy (GTDB): domain Bacteria; phylum Bacillota; class Clostridia; order Lachnospirales; family Lachnospiraceae; genus Choladousia. Next base: position 1,852 of record CANRGB010000006.1, on the reverse strand, counting down.
GATCGCCGTCATGAAAGTCTTCTTATCGTAAATGATACCGCCCTTTCTGGTGAGCTCCACGCCCTTGATGCCGGCCGCATTCACCTTCTGGCCGATCGCCAGGATCACGGTATCCACATCGATCGTCTCGGTCTTGCCCTCTACCGGAACCGGAGCGCGGCGTCCGGAAGCGTCCGGCTCACCCAGTTCCATCACCTGCAGAACCATCTTCCGGCAGTGCCCGCTCTCATCGGAGATGATCTCCAGAGGATTCGTCAGATTCAGGAAGATCACGCCTTCCTCCTCCGCCTCTTCGATCTCAACCATATCTGCCGGCATCTCGTCCTTGGTTCTTCTGTAGATATTATAAACTTTATCAGCGCCCAGACGCACCGCGGTGCGGCAGGCGTCCATGGCGGTATTGCCGCCGCCTACGATAGCGACGTTTTTGCCAAGGTCGATCGGCTCATTGCGCACGACTTTGCGCAGGAAATCGATGCCGCCGATCACACCGTCCGCGTCCTCGCCCTTGCAGCGGACGCCGGTGGAAACCCACGCGCCGATACCGATACATACGGCGTCGAAATCCCTGCGGATGGCATCAAACGAAATGTCCTCGCCGATTTTGGCGTTGGTCACCATCGTGACGCCCATGCGCTCGATCAGAGCGATCTCCTCGTCCAGCACTTCCTTGGGCAGACGGTACTCCGGAATACCATAGCGGAGCATGCCGCCCAGCTTCGGCATCGCCTCATAGATCGTCACGTCGTGCCCCATCTGGCGCAGGAAATAAGCCATCGACAGACCGTAAGGGCCGCCGCCGATGACAGCCACGTTCTTGCCCGTATCCGGCGCAATATCCGGCATAAACGGATCGTCGCCGAACTCATCGGTATCCGCAGCAAATCTCTTGAGGTTTGCGATCGCGACCGGCTCCTCCACCAGACCTCTGCGGCACGCGGTCTCGCAGGGATGCGGACATACACGTCCGATTGCGCCCGGAAGCGGAATATTTTTGCGGATCAGCTCGATCGCCGCCTCAAACTCGCCGTTCGCGATCAGGCCCACATAGCCCTGGCAGTCGGTCCCGGCCGGACACGCCAGCATACACGGCGGGCGGCAGTCGCCTTTGTGGTTGGAGAGCAGCAGCTCCAGATTGGTCTTTCTGGATTCAATGACCCGTTCCGTATTGGTATGTATGATCATATTTGGCGCGATTTCGGTAGCGCAGGCTTTCCAGAGTTTGGGATTGCCCTCCATCTCTACCATACAAAGACCGCAGGCGCCGTATATCTCCGTCCTCTCGTCGTAGCAGAGCGTCGGGATAAAAATATTGTTCTCTCTGCATACTTCAAGAATGGTTTGTCCCGGAAGTCCGTAGACTTCTTTTCCATCGATATTTAATCTGAACTTATTCACAGTCTGCACCTCCTGTCAAACTCTCTTCACTGCGCCAAAGTTACAGTTTTCCTCACATTTGCCGCACTTGATGCATATTGCCGGATCAATCTTGTGCTGCTTCTTCTTTTCGCCGGTGATCGCACCCACCGGGCAGTTGCGCGCACATTTCGTGCAGCCCCTGCAGTCTTCTGTAATCTCATAGTGAATGAGCGCTTTGCAGGATTTGGCCGTACAGGTATGATGGTAGATGTGATCCTCATATTCGTTGCGGAAATAACGGATCGTAGTCAGAACCGGGTTCGGCGCCGTCTGTCCAAGACCGCACATTGCGCCGTCCTTGATCTTTTTCGCCAGTTCCTCGAGGAGCTCGATATCACCGTCGCGGCCTTCGCCCTTGGTGATCCTCTCCAGGATCTCCAGCATTCTCTTGGTGCCGATACGGCAGTAGTTGCATTTGCCGCAGGATTCCTTT